>DYDN01000027.1 GCA_020717885.1 Candidatus Forterrea sp. | reverse complement strand
GGCGCGCCAGCGCCACGCTGCGCGAGAGATAAACAACACAAGAAAAGAAAAATTAGCTCGCTCTCATCCGCACCTTAAAAGGTGCAGATTTCCCGCTCGACTATGTTAATAATAAAAACACACCACACAAATAGTATTTTGATAACATGATTGGAATAATTGGCGGTTCGGGACTTGAGGACCCAAAAATAATGGCTGGGGCGAAAGAGGTAACACTGAGTACGCCTTACGGAAAGCACTGCTTAATTGTTACTGGAAAGATTAATGGTGTTGAAGTTAGTGTACTCTCAAGGCACGGAGCACACCACGAGTATTCGCCAAGTACTGTCCCTTACAAAGCAAATATTTACGCCCTCCATAAACTCGGATGCAGTGCAATAATTGCGGCGAGCGCATGCGGTTCGTTAAAAGAAGAAATCGCACCAGGAAGCTTTTCTTTTCCCTCACAATTCATCGACAGAACAACAAAACGCGACCAAAGTTATACTGAACACGGGAAAGTAATTCATGAACCAATAGGGGAACCATTCAGCTCAGAATTAAGAGGAGTACTTGAAAAAAAATGCAAAGCGCTTGGATTTGATTTTACCGCAGAAACTACTGTTGTGACAATTGAAGGGCCGAGGTTTTCAACAAAAGCGGGGAGCGAATTATTCCGCTCATGGGGATGTGATTTAATTAATATGACAACTGTTCCTGAGGCGTGCCTTGCAAAAGAACTCAAAACCCCTTACCAAGTAATAAATCTTGTAACTGATTATGACTGCTGGAGAGAGGATACTGCGCACGTTACAATTGAGCAGGTAATGAAAATAATGAAAGAAAACTCCCAGAAAGTGAAGAAACTTATTAGCGAAGCCTTGCCTGAAGTAAATAAAAAATTCAATAAGAAGTAATCCCTCCACGGCAAAAAGGCAAGAACAGAAATGAACTAAAAGACTTTTAAAGCAAAACAAACAACTCTTTTCTGATGAACCTCTCAATAATAGGAACAGGGTATGTGGGATTAATTGCAGGAGCTTGCTTTGCTGAACAGGGACACAAAGTCATTTGCCTTGATGTCGATAAAGACAAAATTATTAAACTACAAAAAGGCATTAGCCCTATTTATGAACCGGGGCTTGAGGAACTACTGAAAAAATGCATTAGCAAAGGAACTATTTCGTTTACTACTAATTCAAAAGACGCTATTGAAAACTCCAAAATAATATTTATTGCTGTCGGAACCCCGCAGGATGAGCAAGGAGACGCAAATATGCAATACTTCAAAGAGGCGGCAGAGCAAATAGGAAATTACCTGAATGAATACAAAATTATTGTTGATAAAAGCACTGTGCCTGTTGGAACGGCGGGGGGGGTAAGCGGGATAATTGAAGGTGAACTGAAAAAGAGGGGCAAAAAAATCAAGTTTGATGTTGTTTCAAATCCAGAGTTTTTGGCAGAAGGAAGTGCAATAGCGGACTTTCAATCTGAGAGAGTTGTAATAGGCTCTGAATCAGAGGAAGCAAAAAAAACTTTGCATGAACTTTATGCCGCGGGAGGAAACGAAAAGAAAAAAATACTCCTAACTGACACAAAAAGCGCGGAAATAATAAAATATGCGAGTAATTCAATGCTGGCTCTTCGGCTTTCATTCATTAATGAAGTATCCGAACTCTGTGAAAAAGTCGGGGCAAATATTGAGGATGTGTCTATTGGGGTCGGAATGGACAATCGGATAGGCCCAAAATTCTTAAAAGCAGGACTTGGATATGGAGGGAGCTGCTTTCCAAAAGATATTAAAGCATTTATCAGCACTATGAAAAAAAATGGATTAAATAACGGGGTAATTGACAGAATAGAGGATGTTAATCAAAGACAGCTAGACAGAACATTCAAAAAAGTTGAGCAGCTCGTGGGCAATGTTAACAAAAAGAGAATCGCAGTTCTTGGGCTTGCATTCAAAGCAAATACAGATGATGCAAGGGAATCCCCTGCGGTTAAAATTTCAAAAATACTTCTTGAGCATGGCGCAATATTAAGCTTTTTTGATCCAAAGGCAATGGAAAACGCAAAAGCATTTTTCCCAAGCTCAAAATTTGCCAAAGACGCGTATGACGCGGTAGAAGAATGCGACGCGCTTGTAATTGCCACTGAATGGGAAGAATTCAAGCGACTTGATTTGAACAAAATAAAGGGCTTAATGAAAGCTCCAAATGTTATTGATGGAAGAAACCTCTTTGACCCGAAAAAAATGAAACAACTTGGGTTTAACTACTTAAGTATCGGAAGATAAATACACCCCCAAAAGCGGGAATAAAAAAGTGAAGCGCCGATGAAATACACCCTCTCAAAGGAAACTTTTAACGTAAAAGAACTCTTTAACCCAAACCTAAAAGAAAAGGGGAATTATTACTATTACCTGCTTGAGAAGAAAGGAATTAGCCACAAAGAGGCGGTTAGTAAGATTGGAATTAAACCAATTTGGTTTGCCGGGATAAAAGACAAAAATGCCACTACTACTCAGTGGTTCTGCGCGCTTGAGAGAATTAATGATGTGGATGAAGAGAATTTCAAAATTAAATACAAGGGACAGAGTGACGAAAGAATATTTGTTGGAAAACATAAAGCGAATGAATTTACTGTTAAAGTGGGTCTTGAAGAGGCGGAAAAAGAATCACTTAAACATTTCAAAGCGAAAAAAGAATTTGTGTGCAATTACTTTGGAGAACAGAGATTCAGCGAGCAAAACAAAGAAATAATTGAGGCACTCAAAAACGAGGAGTACGAAAACGCACTAAAGCTTCTATTGACAAAAAAGAATAAACACGATTCTGATAAAAGCAGGGCGATAAAAAAAATGATTGCTGAGAAATGGGGCAATTGGAATGAAATTATTAAAGACACAAATGTGGCTGGCACAAAAAAAGTAGAACTTTTTGATTTTCTTATTAAAAGCACAAGGGATTTTGAAGGAGCATTTTTGCATGCAGAGCCAAAAAGCACAAGAATAATAATTAAGGCGGCGCAAGCAAAAAGGTATAATGCAATTCTTAATGAACTTGCGCAAAAAAAGAAGCCAAACAATATTTATGGAGAAATCGTTGAGGGATTTGGTGATTACGCGCTCTCTGCATCAAAGGCATTTACGCGCAACATAAGCGTAGAACCAACAAAATTTGAGCAAAGATTTCGAAAAGGCGTTATGGAAAGAAGAACTATTTTTATTGCAGAGAAATTTGGATACAAAAATGTTTCAGGGGATATATTTGAGCTAAAATTTGTCCTTCCCCGCGGAACATACGCCACAGTTTTCCTAAACTTCCTCTGTGCATGGCTAAAAAACGCGAAAACCACTCGGAAAAAAGATTAATAAAGTCATTTACCCTGTTTAATATCATAAAAAGTGAAGCAAATGAATTTTTTTAAGAGCGCAATTTTGGTATTTGCACTGGTTTTTATCGCGCTTGGGGTATTTGCCGCACCTGTCGTGAGCGAATTGCACTCAACCACGGCAAATGGCACATACAAATCCGGGGAAGCAATTAATATTCACGTAGATTTTAACGAAGCAGTGAATATCTCCGGCGGAACACCAACAATCGCACTTAATTCCGGCGGAAGCGCATCATATATTGGAGGGGACCAAAACAGTGCCACCACCCTGAATTTTAATTATGTAATTGCTGCTGGACAGAACACCGCGGATCTGGATTATTCTTCAACGAGCGCGCTCTCGAGCGGGGGCGCAACAATTGTTTCAAACGCTGACGCAAACGTAGCAGTGCTGACGCTACCTGCAACAGGCGGAGCGGGTTCCCTTGCGGCAAACAAGGATTTAAAAGTTGACACAAACGGGCCTTCCTGCACAATAAGCTCTCCCGCTAACGGGAATGATTATAACTTAATAACAATTGCGGGAGTTAATTTTAATTATTCTTGCACTGATGCAACCGCAATCGGAATAATGACAGGAAAAATTGACGGGAACACAGTTCCGAGCGCCACAGCCCTAAGCACAATTGTTTCTGCAGAAAAAACTTATTCAATTACTCTTGATGCAAATGATTCACTAGGAAACACAATGACACAAATTACAAGAACATTTATTTATGATAATACGCCCCCCTCAAGCGGAACAATAAGCTTTTCTGGGTGGACTAATTCTGATAAACCAACCTTAACAATTTCTGCAACTGATAACGGTGGAACTACAGGATTAACAATGGCCCTTTCATGCAATAACTCTTCTTGGACAAGCTGGGTAAGTTATGCAACAAGTTACTCTGATTTTAATATTAACGGCTCGTACGGGTGCTCAAGAAGCGACTGGAATAAGACAATTTATGTTAAGTTTAGGGACGGCGCAGGAAATACTGACGCAAATACATACTTGGGAACAGTTTTGTATGATAATGTTGCACCAAGCTTGCCCACTGGTATAAGCTTCTCCCCAGATAAGGACAAAGTGACAATTTATTGGAACGAGCCTAGTGCGGATAATAACTCTGGAAACAACAAAATAGAAATTTATGTGGATGGAACAAAAAAGGCGGATACAAACTATGGGAATACAAGTTACGAAGTTACTGGACTTACTAATAACACCCCACATAAGTTCAAGCTAAGAACTTCTGATAAAGCTGGGAACTACAGCAGCTTTACTACTGAGTGTGAATTCACCCTCACAACAGTAAGCTCCTCAATTACTATAAAGAAAAACGGAACGCCGGTTACTTACGCGAAAAAAGGGGATGTGCTTGCGGTAAGGTGTGAGTATACTAATGATGCAAATAACGCAAAAATACTTTACAAATCATACAATCCATCATCAACTGATACAAATCTGAAAACATCAACTGGGCTTGTAAGTTCACTTGAAGAAAATTATACTGTTCCATCAAATATTTCTCCTGAGGGATACATTTTTTGGTGCAGAGCGCAAAATGGCCCTGACTCACCTACTACCTATGTCTATATTGATAGCACGCTTCCTGAAGTAACTTGGTTTGACTCAAATAACACTTTTGCAGGGGTAAAAAAAATAGTAATCACTGCAACGGATGATAAATTCCTTTATAAAATAGAATTTGATTTTAATAACACAATATACCCTGCAACAAAACAGGACACTAATTTTTACTTTGACCTTAACACCCTAAAGTTTGAGAACGGAAGTTATACACTAAAAGCACTTGCTTATGATCTTGTAGGAAATAAAAAAGAGGCAACAAGAAATGTGACCCTTGAGAATGTTTCAACAATAAAACAAAAAGCACAAAAAGCGATACAAACCGCAAGAGAAAAACAATCAACCGCTAATGATCTGCTTGCTTATTTCAAAAAAGAATCTATTTTAGTACAAACTGCACTTAAAGCAAAAAAGGATTCTGCGGATTCAAATCTGCTTAGCGCGCAAACACTTTTAACAACAAACCCTGATGGGGCACTTGCAAAAGCAAACAGCGCAATAACACTTTATGATGAATTTAACAAAGGAATGAAAGTGGAGACAACGACAACAAAAGTTTATTCAGGCAGCCCACTAAGCCTTGCAGAAACCCTTAAGTCACTTGGATTTGGGGGGGAATTAATAGCTAGAGCACAATCTTTAACAGAGAAAGCAGGGGTTGAGAGAAAGTTAAAATTAATAAGAGTTGAGGGCACAGAGGGCAAATTACAAGTAAAAATCGAGATAAGTATTTCAAATGACACTAATGAAACCCAGCTAAAAATTATTGAGATAATCCCAAAAGAACTTACTGCCTCAGCAAAAAATATAATATCTGATACAAACTTCATCATTTTGAAGGATGACCCAATAATTCAATTTGACCTTAATCTTGCAAAGTCAGCAAAAACGGTTATAACTTATGGTTTAGGAGAAATGGATACTGCAGCGGCAAATCTACTCATTGACCAAAATGTGCTTGCGAAATTTGCTGCTTCCCCAATAGTGTTACTAGAAACTGATTCGACTCAAATAATTGCGCAACAAATTAGTTTTGGCGACCCGCTCTTAATCGGAATAATAATTTTAGTAATAGTAATAATACTCATAGTGATTTTGTTCTTCAAATTCGCGCACCCTGGGCAGGGTATGGGGCAATCAAAAACAATTGTTGAACACTTGACTCCGGAGAAAGAAGCTGAGAAACCAAAATGGTCTTCGCCTTAAAATTCTAATCTTTCCCGACACAAATTCTCTTCCTTAACTCTGTGGTCGAAATCTTCTCAAAGGATAGTGATTTAGGCAAAACAACATATTTTGCACCCACTAGTGCACAAAGAGCTTTCTTCTTTTCAGCTTGCTTAAAGAACTCCACATGCCCCCCATGAACAATATCATAGCACCCTGAGACAAAAACTTTTTTCATAAATGTGAAAAGAATGCAAATCATTTTAATACCTACGAGCTTCAACTACTGAAGATAAGATGAATACAGTTGCAATCATCGGGGCGGGGCCCGCGGGACTTAGTACTGCACTAAAACTTAAAGAAAAAGGGTTTGAATCAACAATTTTTGAGGAACATGAACACATTGGAGAACCTGTTCACTGCTCTGGGCTTATTTCCAAGAAAGGAATTGATGAACTCGGGGTTCATTTAGGGGGCTCTCTTCAAAATGAAATAAAGGGCGCAAAAATATTCTCCCCAAACGGAACAACACTACAAATAAAGAAAAAAGAAACTGTAGCATATGTTGTGGATAGGAAGAAGTTTGATCAAGCACTTGTTAGAAAAGCGCGCTTATATAATATTCATGTTGCAACTGATACAAAAATAATTGATGTGCGAAATAATACTTTATTTGTTCAAACTTCTGGAAGGGGGGAACTAAGAAAAGCGGAGTATGTTGTGGGTGCAGATGGGGCGAACTCAACCATTAGGCACTTACTTGGACTTAATCCATCAAAAGAAAATTATGTTCACACAATACAGGCGACTTGCTCTGGAAAATTTGATGAGAAAATGGTCCAAGTGCATTTAGGGGACTTTGCGAAAGGATTCTTTGCGTGGGTCGTGCCAATAAGTAAAGAACGGGCAAAAATTGGACTTGGAAGCACACTCGGGGAAAATGTTTCTGAAAATCTTAAGAAATTCATTTCGATGAAGTTTCCTGGAACACGACCATCCCAATATGATTCTGCGTTAATCCCCTGCGGTTCCCCGCTTGAAGGAATCGCCAAAGGAAATTTGGCGCTTGTTGGGGATGCGGCATTTCAAACAAAAGCAACTACTGGAGGCGGAGTAGTATTTGGAATGAAAGCAGGAAATGTATTAGGAGAAACGCTTGCGGATGTATTAAAGAAAAAAGCATCAATTTCTGATTATGGGAAAAGAATGGAACCATTGAATAAGGAACTAAAACTGCATTGGAAGATACGCAGATACGCTAGTTCTCTACGCAACGAGGAAATTGATTCGCTTTTTAAGAAACTCAAAGAAAAAGGAATTGAGGAATTTTTGGAGAAAGAGGGGAACATGGATGAGCCGGGGAAATTTGTTGGAAAACTCACTACTAACCCAAAATACTTCTTCATGATGGGAACAGCACTAAAGTTCTTGAGGAGCTGAAATGAAAGCCGGCACGGCACTTCAAAAAAGTTTTTTAACCAAACAAAGCCAATCTGATAATGCGCCGACTACATTTTCTCGAACAGAAAGATTCAGCAATAAAATATGATTTATTTGTGCATGGAATAAAAGAAGAAACAAAAGAAATTATTAAACACCTTGGCGGAACTAATAACACTTCAGAACTACTTAATCAAAAGTTCTCTAAGGTTAAAGAGTGGAGCTTGGGAAGAAAGCCAATAGCCATTAAAGATTTAGAACTGCTTCTCAATGCAAGTGACAAGAAGTTTAGAAATAAACTTGAGGAACGAATTGAATTAAAAGAACTCAGAATTAGCTGCAAATACTCTCCGCAAAAAATGTTTTTCCCAAAAACAATAAGCCCTGATTTGGCTTACCTTATTGGCTTGATTCTTGGAGACGGGCATGTTGCCGAAAAAACTTTAAACGCCAAAGGTAATTGGATTATTAGCGTGTTTTTTGACAATAAAGAACACCAGCAAGTGTACTGCGCACTCATAAAACAGGAACTAGGTATCACCCCCCATAATCGTAAACACAAAGCAAACTGCGTTGTATCAACTTTTGCATCAAAAGCGGCACATTGGCTACTAAGAAACTATTTTTGCATGCACAACGGCAAAAAGGCACCTCTAATCGAAATACCAGAGATAATTCTTGATTCCGATGAGACTATAAAAAATGCGCTCATTCAAGGGTTGTTTGATTCTGATGGCACGATAACAAAAAATGGGTATGTTAAGTATGCCACGACAAGCAAAACAATGGAGAAGCAACTTAGTACTGAACTAGATATTTTGGGTATTGTAACTAAAACAAATGTGTGGATTAAAGAGGCAAAATACTTACCGCTTTATATAATTTCTATTTCAAAGAAAAGTAACAAATTATTCGCTGAGAAAATTGGTTTTAGGCACCCGCTTAAAAAAGCTTTGCTTTGCCAATTTATCTAATAGCCCCTTCGTCTAGTGGCCAAAGAGATTCAGGAATGATTACGTTTACTGGTTTCTGCCAAAAGGATGTGAGCCTCTGGCTTTCATCGCAATAGGCGAGTGTTGAAAGCGACTGAAAGGTGCCAGCTCAAGACCCCAGTTCGAATCTGGGAGGGGCTATTTAATTTTTCTTTACCAAATCTTTGTGATCAAAATGCCAGACATTGAAGTAAAGGATTCCCCAGTCAATTACTAACCAATAAACAAAAAGGGTGTTTTCGCTCTGCGAGACTTCAAAAAAGGCGAAGTTGTTGTTAATTGGGCAGATTGCTCAAAAATTATAAGTCAAGAGGAATTTGAAAAATTGATTCCTTCTGAGAAAAAGTATTGTTCAAACATTGAGAAAAAGACTTGGGTTCACTTCGGTTCTCCTGGAAAGTACATGAATCACTCATGCGAGGCAAACACTAATGCTTGCGCAGTCAAATGGGGTGATGTTGCCCTAATGGATATAAAAAAAGGAGAAGAAATTACTTGTGACTACGAACAGGATAACACATATGCATATTTTGAATGCAACTGCAAAAACAAAAGTTGTAGAAAAAAATATTAAGTACAAAGAATAAAGTCTATTTCCCAAATCTTCTTTCTCGCAAATTATAATCTAAAACAATTTTATCCACATCGCTCTCTGTGAGTTGCGGCCAATATTTGTCGAGGAAGGCGAGTTCGGAGTATGAGCTTTGGAATGTTAAAAATCCGCTTAAGCGCTGCTCATTTGAGGTACGCACAATTAAATCGGGCGCTTTGAAATCAGAGTAAAGGTATTTACTAAATGTTTGTGGGGTAAGTTCGTCAGGAGTTGTTACCCCATCTGCAACATCCTGCGCAAATCTTTTTGAAGCGTCAATTATTTCTGCCTGACCATCATAGCCAAGTGCTAAATTAATTGTTCTGCCCCCAAACTGTGAAGTGTATTCCTCAACCGCGGACATTTTTTCCTGCAATTTCTTTGGGAATAGTTCGCATCTTCCGATAAACTTCATCTTAATTCCTTCATCCTGAATAATTTTGCGTTTTTTTGTATTATCGAGTTCTTTTTCAAAAATCCTCATTAGAACACTTAATTCAAGTTTTGAGCGCTCAAAATTCTTTAAAGAAAAAGTGTAAAAAGTCCCAACTTTAATCTGCGGGTACTTTACAAGCCAGTCAAGCACATCCCATGCTTTTTGGGTGCCCACCGCATAACTCTCGGCAAGAGAAATTCCAGAGAGTTTAGCGTAACGCCTATTCCCGTCCGGAATAAATGCTATTGATTCAAGCAAACATACCACCACTTTAACATAAGAATTAATTATGGAAGAGCGTAACTTGTTTAAAAATCATTCCCAAATAACGCGTTCGATGATTGTACCAATTGCGGCCCCAAATGAACGGGCTCAAAAAATGAGTTTTGCGGAGCTGGGCCTGGTGTTTTGGTCTAATGAGATGGGAGAAATATTGAAGTAATTAAAGTAGAATTCATAATAAAAAAACCCGTGGGTTTTGTAGAAATCCTTTAGTATTTGCTAACTGATTGGGCTATTTTTGCTTATTTTGCTCGATAGATAGCTTTAAATGTTTAATGTAGTTATATTATGGCTAC
>DYDN01000026.1 GCA_020717885.1 Candidatus Forterrea sp. | reverse complement strand
CCAAAGTGGAAACCACTTTGGACCAAACTGATGCAAAAAATCAGGCATCTTAGCTCGCTTGAGCAAAACTTTAACTTTCCTAACCAACTTACAATTCATCAGGAAACCACCTCAATTGGTTCACCCAACCCCAATAACCTAAACACTATCGAGGCATAAAAAAGCCCCTTTACAAACAAAAACACGGACTTTCAACAAAGCCCTTAAAGGGCTAAAAAAAAGTTACTTATCAGTAGAGTTCCTTGCGGGAGGGTGGTGTTTTTGAGGAAGCCTTATGAAAGGGGAATGATGAGGCCCTGAGTGATGCTGAGCAGGAGGGTTTTTTCGATCCAAATTTGCATGCCCACTCACAACTGCTTTATTTGTGCCATGCGAAGTAAAATGTTGATCTCTAAGTTTTGCAAAGTGCTTAGAAGTAACACTAAAAGCAGGGGGTTTTGGCGCCCTAACAACCCCGCTTGAAGAATTTTTTGCTAACATCTTAATCGTACTCATGCCCGAGTGGCTTGCCTATCAAAAAGTCCCATTGCCGCCACCTGAAAAAGAGACTACTTCTTTCTTGGTCCGAACCCAACTGCTTTTTTCTTTACTCGAATAGATACTGGCATGAAATCACTTACAAAGATTTAAGCTTTGCCTTATACAAAGGTTTTTATGAAGAGGAAAAAAAGAACTATCACGGGTGAAGCCGCCCAAAGAAAGTGCGATAAATGCTCATCAAAATCAGTAATTACTCTTGCTTATGGCCCACACTACTTTTGCGAGAAACATTTTGTACAGTTCTTTGAGAATCGGTTCAAGAAAACTATTCGCAAGTACAACTTATTTCGAGCAAAGGAAAAAATCCTTGTCGCGTTAAGCGGGGGAAAGGATTCCACTGTTCTGCTCCACTTGCTTTGCAAATTCTACTCGCGCCTAAATAAGATTGAAGCACTAATAATTGATGAAGGGGTTAAGGGCTACCGCGAAAAAGCAATTAAGTCCGCGGTAGAGAATTGCAAGAAACTTGGAGTCGATTATAAAATAATTCAATTCAAAAAAGAATTTGGGACCACTAACGATAAATTAATGCCTTTAATTTTGAATAATCCAAAGCTTGGCGGGACATGCGCGTTCTGCGGAACACTACGCAGAAATATAATGAACAAGTGCGCAAAAAGCCTCGGGGCGGGCAAACTCGCAACCGGCCACAACATGGATGATGAAGTGCAAAGCTTTGTAATGAATGTTTTTAATAATGATTTTGAGAGAATGAAAAGAATGAGCGCGAGCGCGGGGGTGATTGAGCACTCAGGCTTTGTTAAAAGAATAAAACCATTATATGAAACTCCTGAAAAAGAGATTATCGCTTACTGCGCATTCAAAGGAATAAAACATTATTCAGAGGAATGTTGCCCGTACTCCTGGACCGCAAAAAGAAATGAGTACCGCGAAATGCTTAATCACTTTGAGGGGCGATTCCCAGGAACTGAATTTTCCATCCTTCGCTTTTATGAAAACATTAAGCCACTTATTCGCCCGCACGAGAAAGAAAAACCGCTCCTTGCGCAAAAACTAAAAGAGTGCAAACAATGCGGAGAACCAACAGAGAAAGAGTTCTGCAAAGCATGCGAAATGATTGAGAGAATAAAGGGGGAAGCGAAAAAGCAGAAGGGAAACGGCAGAGTTAAAAGCGCGGGAAATAAATACAACAAAAAACTTACTTGTGCAACTACAAAAGGCGAATGCATATGAATGATTTGGGAAGAATTTTTGAAGCTGCAGGAAAATTAAAAAGAATTAAGCGCACTGGATGGACTTATATAAGTATAAAAAATCCCGAAAGCGTTGCGGACCACTCTTATCGAACTTCCTTAATGACTTTTCTTCTTGGAGAAAAATTGGGGTTTGATGAGAACAAAATGATAAAACTCGCGCTGCTCCACGACCTCGTTGAGGCAGAAACAGGGGATTTGGTTGTTGAGGGCAAGGGGCTCTTGTTTAATACAACAAAAGAAAAAAAGCAACTATTGGAGATAGCGGCTGCTAAAAAAATATTCAAGAATTCAGACTATTTAAAACTCTGGGAAGAATATGAACACAAAAAATCCCCCGAGGCAAAAGCAGTATGGGAAATTGACAAACTCGAAATGGCACTACAGGCACTTGAGTATGAAAAAGAAGGCTATCCAAAAAAAGACTTTGATGAGTTTTGGGCAACCGCAAAAGGTCAAATTGAAAATAAAGAGTTAAAGAAAATTCTTTTACAACTTGAAAAACAACGCTTAAAATAATCAAACTCATTTCTTCTTCTCAACAGTTTTCCCAAGCCTCTCAGTTAATTTCTTCTCAAACTTTGTAAGTTCCTCAAGTTTAGCATCAATCGCAAGCGTTTTCTCTTCAAGGGTTCTTTCCGCAAGCAAATTCTTTTTATTCAAGTCATCAATCGCGACATTTATCTGGTTTAGACTCTGCTGAATGCTTATTAGGAATTGTTTTTTGAATTCATCAAGCGTCTTTATTTTCTGCTCAAGCATTTCTGGGGAAATGTTCTGGGTTTCTGTCTGCAATTTATTTAGTTCAAGCTGGAGGCTTGAAATAAGTTCATCCGCGCGCTGGATTGTAAGGGTTTCGATTTTTTGCTCCGCCTGCGCAAGCATCCCATCCGCAATATTCTTTTCAAGTTCAAGCGTTTTATTTATCCTCTCATCCATCTGATTTAGGTGGGTGCTCGCCGAATCAATGAACGCCTGCGCCTGGGATTTTGTCTTAATCATTTCAGAGTTCATCTCAACAATCATCTGAGTTTTTGTACGCTTCGCATCCTCAAGCGCGGAAGTTACCTGTGAAAGCGCGAGCTGTTGCTGCTGCTTTGCAGTATCAATTGTGGCAAGATTATCCGAGATTTGTTTATTGTATTGTTTTAGTTCCGCAATTTTTGAATCAATAATAAAAACTATTTCTTTCTGCTTCTCTTCAAGCGCCTGTTTATTGCTTGAAATCATTAAATTTTTCTGCGAATCCATCAGGGTTTTGAATTGATAGAGTTCTTTTCTAATTGATTCATCAACTTTTTGCGCAAGCTCATTATCAATATCCTCTTTAAGTTTTTTCATCTCAGAGAGTTTTGCATTAACCGCGACCACAATTCCTTTCTTCCATAAATCATCGACCATCATTTCATTCTCAACATTCCCAAGATCAATTTTGGGCACTCCTCCAAAAGGTTTTAGTTTTTGCGAAGCAAACGATTTTGTTTTTGGCGCCTCGCTCCTTGGAAAAGGACTCGCAAATCTTTTGTCAGGAACAGCACTCGCATTCTCTACATTTGAATTTGATAGGGGAGTTGATTTTTGAACTTGTTTTAGAGGCTTGGAAGCTTGGCCCTCTGAAGCCCCTTTCATATTCTCGTCAATCTTTTGTTCAAGCTCCTCTGCATTTGCCTCAGTCTCTCCTTCAGCAGAAACATCCTCAGCCATGCTCTCCTCAAGATCCTCAAGAGCTTTTTGGGGAGAAACCCTTGCCTCTCCAGAAGTTTTTTTTGGCATAGGGATTTGCTGAGCAATTTCCTCATCCATTGAAATATTCTGTAAAGGAGTAGCTTCACGAAACGATTGTTGTTTTTGCGAAGAAGGTGCAGTAGCTACTGGGGGGCCTTGGGCCAACTTATCGCGTAAATCCTTTGCTTGGCGTATAAGTGCAAATGCATCAGGCTTCTCTATTCCAACATCAAATAAATTCTCGGCAATTTCGCTATCAGAAACGCCAAGCATAAGAAGCTTTTGAATAGAGTCAATAACTGTTTCCTTATTATCCATTAAATCACAAGCAAAACGAAAATATGTGGGTTTTTGTGAATAAAAAGGTTGCTGTAAAGGGGGGCTGTTTATTAGTAAAATAAAGCCAAAAGGCAGGCAAGGGCGAATTAGTTACAAAAAAAATGAAAAAGGACTTCAATTTGAAGTCCAGAGTTTATTAAACAAAATTAGATTTGTGGAGAAATCATTACTACGCTGTCACCGCGAACCATTACTTTACCGTATTTGGTTTTCATTTCGCCATCAACTAGCTGTGAAGCGTTTTCAAGGTGCAAATTCATATGCACATCAAATGCCTTTAATGTTCCTCTTACTTGATTATTGCCTTTTAGCACCACAAGTACCTCTTTGTCTATTGCATCATTCAATAAATCGAACGGCCTATTATTCATGAAAACACCTCACTTTTTCTTTTTGAATATAGAAAATAATTGCGAAAAGAAACCAGCTTTCTTTACCTTTGGGGCCTCAGATTTTAAACCAGTTATTCTTGATGCAATACGTATAATTTCTTCAGAAGCAGGACAATCAGGCTTTCTTACTACCACAGGAGCAACTTTTTCCTGCATAAAACTCTTCCTCACTTCAGGATCGTATGGAACATTACCATAAACCGGAAGCTCAAGCATATTTGCAATATCATTCTTGCTAATTTCTCCCTTCTCGCTCATAACAAAATTAATTATTACCCCAATTACTTTTGAGCCAAGCCTCTGCGCAACAATTTTTGTTTTTAATGCATCAGCAATTGCGGGAGAAGTTGGCATTGTAACCATTAATGTTTCCTGCGAAGCACTAAGTGCGCTCAAAACATTTTTTTCAATTCCTGCCGCAACATCAAGCAAAATAAAATCATACTCATCATTTAACTGAGATACAACTCCCGCAAGTCTTTCGCTATCCACACGCTTATAATTATCAAGGCTCAAACCTGATGGAATAAATCTTACTCCTTCCGGTCCGTCATAAATCGCATCATGAACCTGCGCTTCTCCAAGGAGAACATCATGAAGAGTAATTGGAGAGGACTGCATCCCTAAAATTAATGAAAGATTTGCCATCGCAACATCCGCATCGATTAAAAGAACTTTTTGCTTTAATCTTGAAAGAGCAATACCTAAATTAGCTGTAATAGTTGTTTTTCCTGTCCCGCCTTTACCTGAAGCCACTGCAATTACTCTAGCCATTTTTTTCACAACCATTCCATTTTTCTCTAACTATTAATTACGCCACCTGATTAATTTTTTTTTTCTCCGTCTGTTTATTTACTTGCATTAAGCCATCAAGCTCAAACGCTAATGCCTTAAGTTCAATATTTGATAATTCGCTACCAGCTTTCACTATGAAAACTTTTTTGTTCAATGGGAATAGCATAAACCAGTGACCCTGTCTCTTAATTAAAACAGATTCTGAGTCAGGCATCTCGCTCTTAATGTATGAGAGCATTGCAGTACCCATTATTCCTTCAGTGTGGCCATCGCCCTCAGTAGAAACAACAATGCTTCCGTCAAGATTTGTCACTAAAAAAGAATCAACTAAGTGCTTTCTTTTTAGCACCATTAAATTTTCCTCAAAATCAGTAGTAAAAACATATTTGTGCCTTGAAAGAAAATCACGAAGGAAATCTATTTGTGCTTGCGGAGGAGAGATATCATCAGCAAGTACTTTACCTGCAAAGCTGCGCAACATTCTTTTAAACATATAAATAACCTTTTTGAACTTATATCAAAAGACATTTAATCTCTTTTGATAGCTATCAAAGGACAATATCCTTTGTTCTTGTCCTTTGATATAAAAAAATAAAACCTAAACGTTCCACCTAACTAAATTCTTACTTCGTTTCTCAACTAATCCTAAAATCTCACCCTATTTTAGGTCGCCAAGGCCATACGCTTCAAGAGCACTTTTTTCTGCCCCCACTCTTTCAAATTTGGGCACAAAGGCACTTGGAATAAGCTTTGCAAGCTCTTTTAAATTTATTTTATCCCCCAAAATCTTTTCATCAAACGCCATTACTAAATCAACTTGGCTCTTTGTTAACTCTATACAATGGTAAAACCCCATTCCTTTGACCTCATTAAAGAAATACTCCTTGGCCTCATTACCCTTAAACGTCTTACCTGCGGCCAAGCACTCAACAATACACCCAATTATTTCGCCTTCCCTAAAGAAAATTGCCCCCTCTTCAACTAAATGCCCGCTAATGGCTTGTATAATATACCCATTAAATGCTTTCTCAGTAAGTTCCTGCGCTTTAGCAAGAAAATCATACGGGGACTCACCCTTAGTAAGAACAGCGCCCACTGGGAAATTCAAATAATCACCAAAACCAAAACTTAAACCAAGATAATAAGCAAATAAGTGAATAAAATACTTTTGCAACCCCCATAAATACGCATGAGTGCGCTTCTAAAAATCCAAAACGAACTCAAATCCCTTGCCAACCCCACACAAGCACAAAACCTCCAACGCTTCTTTAAAACCGGGAAAGGGGAGTACGCGGAAGGAGATATTTTTTATGGAATAAAAGTGCCAGTTACACGGGAAATCGCAAAAAAGTATGGAAACGAATTAAATCTTGAAGAGGCGGAGGAGTTGCTTCATTCCAAAATACATGAAGAACGATTATGCGCGCTCTTAATTCTAATACAAAAATTTGAAGAGAAAAATGTTTCCGAAGAGAAGCAAAAAGAAATATTTGACTTTTACTTGGCGAACACAAAATACATTAATAATTGGGATTTGGTTGATTTAAGCTCTCATGAAATCGTTGGAGCGTATTTATTCGCGCACCCAAAAGAAAGAAAAGTTCTCAAAAAACTTGCAACTTCCAAATTACTCTGGGAAAGGCGAATCGCAATGGTTTCGTGTTACCACTTCATTTACAAAAAGAATTTTACTGAACCGCTTGAGATTGCCAAGACTTTGCTCCATGATGAACACGATTTAATGCACAAAGCAGTTGGATGGATGCTAAGAGAAATCGGAAAGAGGGACTTGGGCACGCTTGAAGAATTCCTAAAGAAGCATTACAAAATAATGCCGCGCACGATGCTCCGCTACTCAATTGAAAAGTTTTCTGAAGAAAAGAGAAAGAAATACCTCAAAGGAATAATTTAGCATTAAAATAAAGAAAATCTTCAACTTGTTTTATATCCAAACTTTCTATCATAATCTTTGTGGCCAAGAACTTCAAATACAACCGAGATTACTTCAATCTCATTTCCTTTCACTGTGTAAATCATTCTCCAAAAAGAGCCCAAATTAAGCTTCCAAAGGTTTTCAACTGAATGTTTTTTTAAATACTCTTCTGGAATTCTTTCATTTCGAATATGCTCGCCGTAGCGATAGTCATACTTTAGTTTCTCAACACCTTTCTCAATTATTTTCAACAATTGCCTGCTCTCACCATTCCCCTGATTTGACTCGGCAAAGAGTCTATCAAGCAATCTTGAAAACTCCGGACTTGCTAGAACTTGATACAATCACAACACCCTTGACTCGCGCACTAACGCATCGAGCTTCGGGTTGGAACCAATCCAAACAATCAAATCATCCACATAAATGATTTTGTTGGATTTCACAAAGTAATCAAGGATTACTTGAAATGTTTGGTACTGCATTTGCTTTGGCAATGCCTTCCACAACTGGGTGCGGGTGAACTCTTTTCTTGATTTTTTTATTTTATCTTCCACCATAAGCACCGTATCAAGTCTTGGATAGTGCAACACCGCAGTTGAAACCATAGAAAAATCACTTATATATACTTATACAACTCATTTTTTAAACGGTTTCTCCCAAACCTAAAGCCAAAAAAGAAACACTTTCACCTGTTTAAAAAAGCTACATTGACTTCGACGATTGCCACATAGTTACCACTCAAAAAGAGCAATTTTTTGGCAATCACAACAAATTTAACCCTTTATTTTGGAAATATGTCATGCCTGAAGAAAAGAAACGCGTTGGAGCGGGATTTGGAGTAATGGTTGTGCGCGCCGGAGCTGTACTCCTTGGAAAACGAAACGATGACAAAGAAAAAGCTTCCTCTGAATTAAGCGGAGAAGGGACTTGGACAATGCCCGGCGGAAAATTTGAATTCGGGGAAAGTTTTGAGGAAGGAGCTGCTCGCGAGCTAGAAGAAGAAACAGGATTAATACTAAAAAAGATGCGCGTACTATGCGTACAAAATGATATGACAGAAAAAGCGCACTTTGTGACAATTGGTTTCTTGGCAAAAGAGTACAAAGGCGAAGTACACGTAATGGAACCTGAAGAAATAACTGAGTGGAGATGGTTCCCGATTGATAAGGTTCCTCAAAACCTTTTCCCGCCAAGCGCAAAAGTACTTGAGGCATACAAAAGACAAACATTTTACGTTGAGCCATAAAAAGACCCCCAAATTTTTACCCCCACCCCATGATTTTTAAACCCAACTTTGCTAACTTGTTTAATAATTATACTTGAAGGGTGAACGAAATGGTTGACGAAAAGAAGTTTGAACAAGCAGGATCACTAAAACCAGGGCACTTGGTTCTAATTGACAACGAAGTATGCCAAGTAAAGTCAGTTGAAAAATCAAAACCCGGTAAACACGGCGCGGCAAAAGTAAGAGTAACCGCATTTAATATTTTCACAGGACAAAAAAGAGGACTACTAAAAGGAACAGACGGTGAAGTAGAAATCCCAATTGTTCCAAAAGCTGACGCGACAGTTGTTGCTGTTGTTGGAGAAGTAATCCAAATAATGGATGTTGCCTCCTACGAAACATTTGACGCGCCAAAGCCTGATGCTGAAAGCGAAATACCTGCACTAAGAAGCGGGGATTCAATTGAATACCAAAAGTATGGTAACGCTGTTAAAATTGTAAGAAAAAGGTAATCCCATAGGGATTATCCTTTTCTGATTCTTCTCAAATGATTTCTTTTAGACTCTGCGTCAGGGTGTTTGTATTTCCACTTATTCTTTAATCGCTTTCGCCATAAGGCAAAATCCTTATCAAATCCTTTTCCTAAAATTTTTTCCACTGCAGGCTTTCCATAAAGCACTTGAAATGGGCAGCCAGGAACTGATTGTTCATTCTCCAAAAATCTGTTCGAACCAATAATATCTATGCACGCGGATACACCAAATCTGGAAGATATTTCCCGCTCAAGCTCCACAGCCAGACCAACAGAACGCGTAAAACACTTTCTCCAAACAGTTTCAAGAAGAACCAAAGTGCTTGAAGGAGATATTATTCATTATGTATCGCTTGGCGCTCAAAACATCAAACGGCTGACAAAAATTGATGCAGGACATTTAATTTTTGCAGGAATGAGAAAAGGAAAACCTGTGTTTATGCCATTACTAAGCAAATGAACCCCTTCTTTTGAGTTAATTAACTTTTCCAAATAATACTTGTTTATGAAAACCATTAGTCCAAAAGCCCTCCTCCTTATTTCGGGCGGGATTGATTCGCCTGTTGCTGGAAAACTCGCGCTTGAAAAGGGCTATGAACTCGAAGCAATTCACTTCTCGCAAGAACCCTTCACTGATGATTCCGCGGAACTCAAATCGCTTTTGCTTTGCAAAATGCTCGGGTTAAAAGAAATGATTGTGGTTGAGGCGGGAGAAATGCTTAATGAAATCTCAAAGAACTCTTACCGCGAATATTACTTTGTCCTAATGAAACGCTTTATGATGCAAACTGCGGAGAAGATTGCTGTGCGACGCGGAGCAAAGTTTTTAGTAACTGGGGAAAGTTTGGGACAAGTGAGCTCACAAACCCTAAGTAATTTAAATAATATTAACCAAGCCACAAAAATTGAAATCCTCCGCCCGGTTCTGTTCATGAGTAAACAAGAAATCATAAACAAGAGCCGCGAATATGGTTACTTTGAAGCATCAAAGGGGCCAGAGATGTGCGATGCACTCGCAAGCGGGAACGCAAAAACAAAGAGCATTCTATCTGATGTTGAGAAGCAGGAAGCGTACTGCAAAATGAATGAACTAGTTGAGAAAGCCGCACTAAAAATAAGAATTGAAAGCACTGCAAGAGATATTGAACTGCCAAAACAAATAATTGGGGCGTGCAAGTAAGGATTTAATCGGGTGAGAATTTGGAATTAAGCGATTACACAGGAAAGCCTTGCCGAAACAAGATGGCATACGAGTTTTTACCAAAAAAAGTGTTACATGTTGACCTTGTGCTCGCCGAAAAAGAGATTTCTTCGGTTGCAACAATTGAAATGAGCTCAAAAGTACTCCTAATGGCACGCATGGGAAATAACACAATCTCCCTCTTCCCCTCTGGAAAACTACTTGTTAGAGGAGAAAGAGAAGAAGAGAAAGCCAAGAAAGTCGCTGAAAACCTTGTCAAAGCGCTAAAAGAAAGGGTTTTGTAGAAATCCTTTATAAAGGAATAAATAGGAGTTTGTACTCCTATTTAG
>DYDN01000025.1 GCA_020717885.1 Candidatus Forterrea sp. | reverse complement strand
AAACTGTGACAATCAAAGCACTAGCATACAATATTGAACACATCGGACGAATCATAAAAATTTGGCTTTACCTAGAAATCCAATAGGATTTCTACACCGCCAAAACCAACAAAGGTATTTTATATTTCAAAAACCATGTTATTATTATGCAAAATAAGGGACAGAGCGCAATAGAATACCTCTTAATAGTCGGGGCAGCGATCCTAATTGTGGCAATAATAGTTGTGACAAATACTGATGTCGTTAATTTGTCAAGGGAGCAGGTTTATGGCGCAGTAACAATAGTAGATGGCAGCGTGAATGGAAAAATAACAATAAATGAGGCAATAATGGATTCCTCTGTTAATGATGCATTTCTTCACCTGCGAAATGATTCGCTTGGCGGCCTGACAATATCAAGTATCACGCTTGCCTTGGAGGACTATAATTATGACCAGCCCATAAGCGGACTATCGGGACTAATATTTGCCGCAAGGAATGTTACTGATGAATGCAAGTGCCTTGAAGGTGAAACAACAAAACAATGTAGTGTTCGCATAAGCTATATACAAACAAACGGCGTAAGAAAAACAATCACGCTCCCGACGCAATTTAATTGTTCAAATACATATGTTGGGGGAGGAGGAACAATAATAGAACCCTCCTGCTACTCATACTCATACAGCGCGTGGAGTACATGCTCTAGCAGCCAGCAAACAAGAACAGTTCTCTCCGCAACAAAAACAACCTGCCCGGGAGAAAACGAAGTACTCACACAATCCTGCGGACCGCCAATAGTAACACTAACATTCCCCGAGGACAAGGGGGAATTTAACCACAGCAGTTCTGGGGCGTATGTTTATTTACAACCGCCCCACTGGGACTTTATCTCTAACCCACCCGATTTTAGTGTGTTTACGCATATGGAGGATTTTATTTACACAGAATATCCATTTGGGCAATTAACATTTAATTTTTCAGCGAGCACAACAGGGAACATAACTCAATGCGATTTGGTTTATGACGGCTCAATAATCGCGACCACAACAACACCCCCTTTCTCTACAATTAATATCCCGCACTCACAATTAATGGGTGCAACAAATTCCGTGCACACCTGGTGGATACAATGCACTGATGACTCGGGGCAGACAAACCCCGCGCCCGCGCAGCAAATGAGGCTAAATGTCGGAAACTTTAATTGCGCAGGTGATGGAGAAGCTATTTGGTATTGGGACTGGGGGAACAATAAGTGGGCGGATGGAGGCAATCATGACAATAAAAGATTCTGCTGCAATACCTCGCTTAACCCGTTTACTCCCGGAAGTGGCTGTGGGGTTAAATTTGGGTGCTTGATTTTACTTGCGCCATGGATAGAGTGCCGAACCACATTATGCGGGAATGGAGTATGCGAATCAGCATATTATCCTCCAAGCCTGCGAAGTAATGGCGGAGAGAATCGCTGTAATTGTGGTGCCGATTGTACTACCTGCTAGGATAATTGAATAAATTTTTGAAATAATACCCTGATTAGGTTTTTAAGCCCAAAACACTTAGTCATAGTGGATAATTGGTGAAGAGATGCACAAAGTAATTGCCTCAATAAAGGATTTTGAAAAGGATTTTCCTAAAACTCCAAAAGAAGGGGCGCGGATTGAGGCACTCGCGCGCTACTTTGCAATACATGGAGTAGTAAAGGCAATTGCAACTGAAAAAGAATGGCCTAAATTACTTTATCCTGATGCGAGGGTACTTGAATCCAAAATAAAAGAAATTCTCGAAAAGAAGAAAATTTATTCCGAGAAGCGCGGGGAATGGAAGAAGAAACACAGCTCTGCTGCGAATTATCATAATGTAAATCAGGTCAAGAAATTTGGGGAGCCGCTCTACTGGGAGCACTTAGCAAAAACAATTGTTGACGCGGGTTATAGAAAAGACGCTGATTCGGTTAAGCTACCCATTCACCTAGTCGCTGATAATAAGTGGAAGCCGATGGTGAAAACATTTGTTAAAGATATTGAATACAGAAAGCAGCTCGCTGAAACCGTGAACACTTCAATTATTTATAAAAAAGATAAAAAAGTCGCGAAGTATGCTGATGAGTTACAGGGATTTAGAATGGGCGCCGCGGGAAAACAAGTAAAAGAACTTGAGGAAAAACTTGGGGAACTAAATGCTACAGAAAAAGCGCTACGCGAAATGCAGAAATGGGCGAAGGAATAAATTTTTTATTTAATTAAGTAACAATTAACTCTTTTTCTTGGACACTTTTTCCCCTGTGCAATTTTGAAAAATATTTTGTTACGACCACCGGCACGGCACTTAGCCAGCGTTTATAAAGCGCCAAAACAGGAGTGGTATAGATTTGAAATTGGTTGGGAATTAATTTTCCCGACCTTAAAAATCTTCAAGGAGATGATGAAATGGTTGAATCAAGAATAGTAAGATTCATTGAGTGCACGGGGATGAGGGAACCGAATTTCTTTTACATTAAAATGTAGAGAGCTATTAGAGCAATAATTACACTGATTGCATCACCCTGCGTAAATGTAGTGTTGCTCTATTAACCCCCTCTAACTCTCACACAAAGTAAAGGTTAGGTTTTTTTTTGAAAAGTTATTTTTAGTATGGAGGTTTTGGTAATATGGTTGAAAAAGAAAAAGTTGAAAAGGAAAGTAGAGGTCCAGTAAAGAAAGTAAAAATAGGCGGAGTAGAGGCCGCTGTATGGGAGAACTCCTCAAAAGAAGGAAAAAAGTTCTTCACAACTACTATGGAAAGAAGCTACAAGGTTGGAGAAGAATGGAAAAAAACTAGTTCCCTACGTGACTCCGATTTGCCAAAAGCAATACTTGCGCTGCAGGAAGCATACCACTTTGTTGCTTTAAAGGGCGAATAAGGTAATGTCTTTCTAAGCGTTGCAATGAGCTAAGTGACAACTACGTATTTGCCGGTCGGCAGGCATCGCAAACGATATAATTATATGTATAATTATATCTAATCTGTCTGTGGTTTTGTGGGTCAAATAGTTTTATCAATAAGTGAAAAGCACAATAAAAAACTAAGGGATTTGGCTATGAAAGAATTTGAAGGAAAAAAAGGCGCGCTCTCCGCGATTGTTGAAAAAGGAATAGACCTTTTGGATGATGAAAAAAAGAGAGAAGCTGCGCATGAGCGATTAATATGGCTCGCAAAGAATAAAGCTGGAAAAGGGGATGGGAAATTTGACCGAAACGAAGTATACGCTCAAAGAATGCGGGAAATTGCTGGTGGACAGTAATATTTTAGTATATCTTGCGGATGAAAAAGATTTGGAGAAACACACTAAATCAATTAATATTTTTGAAGGTCTAAAGGAACAAACTCTATTCATTTCAGCACAATCAATTAGAGAGTTTGCCAGCAATTGCATTGCAAAAAAATTTATTTCTGCCGAAACAATCCTTGAGTTCATAGAAACCTTTACTTCAAAATTCATAATTATCCAAGATGATTTCTCTGATACAAAAACGGCGGTCGAGTTGTGCAATGGAAGCCATTCGCTTTTCTGGGACGCCTCAATTGTTTCAGTAATGAAAAGAAAAGGAATTGATTGCATCCTAACAGAAGACACAAAAGACTTTTCGATGCTCGGGGTAAAAGCAATTAATCCGCTGAAATAATTCTCGCTTTTGAACTCTTTTTTGGCGTCGGGGTTTCCTTATTCAAGAAGCTCGCGCTCTTCCAAAGCATATTGAATTGTTTTCGGGATGCATCCGCGAGTTCCTTATTTCGAATTATAATTAAATGCGGCACAGCCCCAAGTAAAGAAATTTGTACATTGTCGCCATAAATTTGAGTTGGGTTGGGATTAAAAAATTCCTCTGGCACTGTTCGATATTTGCTTCTTTTGCTGTCAAACTGCCCCTTTACCCCTTTCTTAATTAGGACGCGTTCATTTAGGTTATACTTTTTGAGGGAATTTGTATATTTCTCCATTGCCATTGGATCAAGAACACTAAACGCCGCTTCATCAACTGATGTGCAAAGATTTTCTCCCCCTGTTTTTGTTAATTCATTAATTACATCCTTAAACCCAATTTGCAGAACTTTCTTCCCCTTGTACACCTCAACTGAGAGCTTGTTCTCGGAATCTTTGTGCGCCTTCATTAATTCAGGAAGAGCGGACTTAAGTTGCTCAACCTCATCATTTAGCGCCTCAAAAATTACTTCAGGATTAGTTGCCTTAAACACCCTGCTCTTTCCAACGCTCACCGCATTCACATATCCTTTTTCGAGAAGCCGATTGAGTGCATCATAGCACACCTGCTTATAGAAACCGGTTTTTTGGGCAATTTCATAAGCAGAAAGTTCCCTGTTCCGCAAAAGAACAAGATAGATTTCTGTCTCGTGCTCAGTAAAGCCTAGACGCCTAAAAATACCCTTATCCACGGTAGTATGATTTAAGACGACTATAATATAAAACCCACGCCCCAATTTTTGAGCAAAACAAAGTTCCGGTATTAGTTGTTTGGGGTAATACAAAATTTATTGAAGGAAGTTCCGAATATATTAATAGTATTGGATTTTCGACCGAAAAAACAGGTGAAAAAATGGCGGAGTTTGGGTATACAAAACTGGGTTTGAGGAAAATTGCAGTTGTTGAACACCAAATAGAGTGGGCGGAGATAATTGGACCCGCATTTGAAAAAAAGTTTGAGGAGCTTGGTGGAGAAATAGTTTTTGTTGAAAAAGTTCTGACGAATGAAAAGGATTTTCGTACAATACTTTCAAAAGTTAAAGAATCCGGCGCGGATGGGGTGTATGCGCCGCTTATCCCAACCGCAGATATGTTTCTTCGCCAAGCGCAGGAACAAAATTTAGGGGCACAAATATTAAGCGGAGACGGGATGACTGATGATGTGCTAAATGCAGCCGGGGATTCTGCGGAAGGAATGTACTTTACAAACCTTTATTCAGAAGACAACACTCTACTCCAAAAGTTAGAGCAAAGTTATGGGAAGAAATATTCTCAAGATTCTCCGGCAATTATTTTCACATCACTTGCATATGACGGGATGCTTGTTCTAAAAGATGCTTTGTCGCGCACAGAGAACGTTTCTCCAGAAGCGATAAAGACTGCCATTTACACAGTAAAGGATTTATCAGTAAGCGGAGGGGAAACAATAACACTTGACAAAAACAAATCTTTTACACGTGTTGAAAAAATATTTGTGGTTAAGAACGGTATGGCGGTTCTAGCCGAGTAAGACTATTTTATCGCTTTTTTTATTTGCACCACTAACTTAATATTCCCTTAAAACCAATACTTTTCTATGGTGGAAAAAGCAAAACCAAAGCAAAAGATTGCGGTTGTTTTCATGTGCGCGGGTATGTCTTCTCGCTTTGGTGGAAAAATTAAGCAATTTGAGCAAGTGGGACCAAAAGGCGAAACCTTAATGGAAGTCTCAATGCAGCAAGCAATAAGAGCGGGATTTAATGAAATAATTTTTGTTGTCGGAGAAAAAACTGAAAGTGCATTTAAGGACAAATTCAAAGCGAGGTATATGAATACTCCTGTGTTTTATGCAAAGCAGGAACTCAACCATGAAGAACGCGACCGTCCATGGGGAACAGTTGATGCACTAGTTTCAGCAAAAGTTGTAATCACAAGCCCGTTTGTAGTGTGCAATGGTGATGATTTGTATGGCGAGAAATCATTCAAAACAATGTATGAATTCCTCTCAAAAAGTACGGATGAAGCTGAATGCGCAACAATGGGATACGAACTTGGGAATGTACTCTCAGAGCAGGGCGGAGTGAATAGAGCAAAGTATTTACTTGACTCTAAAAAAAATGTTTCGGGCATACTTGAAATATTTGACATTAAAGAAAGTAATATGCAAGAAAATGATTTGACAAAAAAAACTCTTGTGAGCATGAATATGTTTGGGTTAAAAAAAAAGACACTTGAATTCCTTGAGAAACGCTTAATTGAGTTTAAGGAAAAAAACAAGGGGGATAGGCGAGCGGAGTGCTACTTACCAACTGAACTTGGGGCGCTTGCAAAGAACAAAAAAATTACACTCAAACTACTTCATACAAAAGACAAGTGGCTTGGAATAACAAACCCCGGGGATGAAGTTGAAGTAAGAAAAAAACTTGCAAGAAAGTGAACTCGAAAAACCCTAATTTTAACTCCGGCAATTCACCCCACTTAACTTTTTAATTGCCTCCAAAGAATACTTTTTTCATGAAAGTGGCAGTGGGGAAGAAAGAGCTTGTGAAAAGCGTGCTTGAAAATAAGGGGCAGGATATTCCTGCACTCGTACTTCGTGCAAATGAGTTTGAGAAGTTTAATCCAATGCAAATGGCGTGCATAAAGAAAGGATTTTCAAAAAATTTAGTTGTGAGTGCTCCCACCGCGAGCGGGAAAACAATTGTGGCAGAACTCTTTATGCTCGAGAGTGTTCTCTCTGAAAGAAAAAAAGTAATTTATACTTGTCCTCTTCGCGCACTTGCGAGTGAGCATTATAATGATTTCAAACGCAAATATGGGGCGCAAGAAAGCGCGCACAAAATAAAATTCGCGATCTCCACTGGCGATCTTGATTCAAGTTCCTCTTATTTGAAAAGCTTTGATGTGGTAATGACTACTTATGAAAAGTGCTTTCCTTATGACGAATATATAATCTGCAAAGTAGGCAATGAATTAAAAATAATCAAAATAGGCGACTTTTTTAATTATTTAAAGAAAAATTCGGTAATTGTTAAAAAGAATAGTCAAGAAATACTTATTCCAAAAACAACTCTTGAAGCGCTTTCTTTTTCAAATAATAAACCAGTATTCTCAAAGATAGAATCCGCAATTTGTATAAGAAACAATACAGACAAAATCGTGGAAACTGTTTTAGAATCAGGTAGGCGAATTACTTCGACAGCGGGGCATAATTTGTTTTGTGTCAAAGATAAAAAACTGGCGAAAGTCGAGGCGAAAAATTGTAAGGGGGAATATATCACAACACTTAATAATCTTTCAAACACTTTTTCCACAAAAGTTAGTGAAATTGATTTGGTTAAATTGTTTAGTGGAATTCAAAACAAAAAACCTATTTGCGCTATTTTCAAAGAAATTGATTTTATTGAATTGACTTCCGCATTAACTAATGAACTTAGAACAGCAAGACGTGCAAAGCAGATGGCAAAATATTATATAAAGCAAAAAAAAGTTCCATTGGAAATCGCATTAAAATTGAAAAAAATTTCAGTAACTGCTTTTACTGGTCAACGAAGCGATTCACAGCATCATTGCGCCAAAAGAATAAAATTAACTTATGAACTTGGAAAACTTCTGGGCTATTTTATTTCAGAAGGTAGTTATGATACTGCAAATAATAGGTGGGCTGTACTAAAAATTGCCGCCTTTAATTCATGGGTTCAAGAAGATATTAAGAGAGCATTGAAAAAATTAAAATTGCCTTTTAGTATTACGCGTGGCGGGAGCATTTTTTGTATTAATAGTGCGGCATTTTATGCAATATTTCAAGCATGCGGAATCCAAAAACGAACTGGAAAAGTTTTACCTGATTTTGTGTTTTTTGCCCCAAGATTATTCAATAAGGGGCTTATTGAAGGGTTATTCAACGGGGACGGAGGGCCAAATCCTGTATCAATTGATTACTCGACCATGAATAAAAAATTAGCTTATCAGTTAAGTATGCTCTTATTGTTGTTTAACATAACAACTTATATTTATCCGCAAAAAGTTAAAGGTTATTCTAAAACCTATTATCGCTTAAATGTTGTTGGCGGAAAAAACCTTAAGAAATTTAAGAATGAATTTAGCGGGTTACGGCCAGTTTTGTCGAAAAAAATCAATTCTCTAGTTTCAAGAAAAATGATTCGCGAAAGCATGCTTTGTTCTCCGCCAGTGGAAAAAATTTTAAATGAAAGCGATCTTAAGCACATCAAATTTAAGGACAAAACCCACCAAGCGATTTACAATAGCTTTGTGCGGAAACAAAGAACGAATTTGATTTGGCTGCAAAAGTTTTGTCAAAAAAATGGGCTAAGGGAATCTCTTTCTTTATGTCGGATGCCTTTAGGGTATCTAAAAGTGAAAAGCGTGAAAAAAAAATCTGCTGTTGGAGAAGTTTATAATATTCAGACGCGGGCAGGAAATTATTTTTTGGGCAACGGAGTACTAGTGAAAAATTGTGCTTCCCTTCTTCGCCACAAAGCTGAGTGGCTAGCAGATGTTGGTTGCATTATTGTTGATGAGCTGCACGAACTTGATTCGGATAGAGGGCCAGTGCTAGAAATTGCACTAACCCAAATGAGAATAAATAATCCAAAAGTAATAGTGCTCGGGCTCTCTGCGACAATTCCGAATGCGGAAGAACTCTCAAAGTGGTTGGATGCGGAACTCGTACTTAGTGATTATCGACCAACAAAACTGCGCGAAGGGGTATTGTTTGAGAAAGAAACTGAATTTAATGATAATACAAAGGAAGAGGGGAACTTAGAGGAATTAATTGATAAGCATCTTGCAAATGGGAAACAATTACTCGTTTTTATGAATGCGCGCAAACGCGCTGAGGCAATGGCAAAAAAAATCTCTGAGCAGACAAAGAACTTTGTTGAAGAAAAAAACAAATCCGCGCTTACAAAAGCAAGCGAGAAAGTACTTAATGCACTTGAGAGTCCGACGGAGCAGTGTTCGTCCCTTGCGGAGACAATAAAACTTGGCTCGGCTTTTCACCATGCGGGACTAATGAACGCTCAGCGCGAAGCAGTAGAGGATAATTTTCGCGCAGGGCACATTAAGGTGCTTTGCTCAACAACAACACTTGCGGCAGGAGTGAACACCCCTGCGGATGTTGTAATTATTCCAACCCTTTATAGATTTGAAAAATACGGAATGGAATTAATTAGTGTTCGCGAGTATAAGCAGTGCGCGGGACGTGCGGGGAGGCCGAAGTTTTCAAGCGAAGGAAAAAGTATTGTGGTTGCGAGTGGCGAAGCGCAAAAAGAAATGCTCCTGGAGAAATTTGTTAATGGTGTTATGGAGAATGTGGAATCAAAACTTTCAATTATCCCAATACTAAGAACACATATTCTTGGACTAATTTCCACGGAGTATATTTATGATATAAAAAGTATTGAGGGTTTTTTTGAGAGCACGCTTTATGCACATCAGCTCCAGAACATGGGGGATTTGCTTGACAATGTTCTTGAAATAATTAATGATTTACTAGAATACAAATTTGTTGAGAAGAGGGAAGATAAGTATAAAGCAACTATTTTAGGAAAAAGAGTTTCTGATTTGTTCTTGGATCCGGATTCCGCGCATGAACTAGTTTTGGCGTTACAAGAGAAAAAAACTTTTACTCCATTTTCCTATCTGTACGCGTGGGCGAATTGCACAGAATTTGTTCCATGGCTAAGGCCCCCCAAAAATACGCACGCAATAATGATGGAAGAACTTTCAAATAAATTGGAAGAAATTCCGTTTGCGCAAGAAAAAGCATTATTTGCTCCAGAAGCAATGGAAAAATTTTTCTCAGCGCTAATGCTTGAGTATTGGGTAAATGAAAAACGCGAGCAGGAACTCTTCAAAGAGTATGGGCTCGCCCCAGGAGTACTATTTGGAAAAACAAGAATAATTGAGTGGCTCGCATACTCGACAATTGAACTATCAAAAGTGCTTGGACAAGAAAGGCATCTCATTAAAGCGCAAAACTTGGGGAAAAGAGTGGGGTATGGGGTAAAGGAAGAACTACTTTTGCTTGTTGAACTCCGAGGCATTGGAAGAGTAAGGGCGAGAAAACTATTTAATGCGGGAATTAAGCGACCAAGTGAAGTGAAAATGAATTTGCACAAGGTTGAAGCTATTTTGGGTAAAAAAGTTGCTGAAGCTCTTGCAAAACAACTCGTATCCACGATAGAAAAGAAGCCCTTGCCGACAGATAGTAAACAAGAGCAATTACACGGGCAGTAAAAGAACTCGTAATTTAACGTAGTCGAGCGAGAAATCTGCACCTTTTAAGGTGCGGATGAGAGCGAGCTAATTTTTCTTTTCTTGTGTTGTTTATAACCTCGTGCCAAAAAAACTGACATTTTCAAATGTCAGATGAATTGGCAATAATATATTTTTCCCAAATATACAAGTCAAACTTGTAGTAAATGTGGTTACAAAGAACGAGCAAACCGAAAAGGTATTTGCTAACTGTTTTGTAGGTTTTGTTTGATTGTTTGGAATAGGTCAAGT
>DYDN01000024.1 GCA_020717885.1 Candidatus Forterrea sp. | reverse complement strand
CACTAAAGCTATGCCAAAAATGTTCCATTATTTAAGAGATTAGCTATTAGCTCGCTTGAGCAAAACTTTAACTTTCCTAACCAACTTACAATTCATCAGGAAACCACCTCAATTGGTTCTCCAAACCCCAATAACCTAAACACTATCGAGGCATAAAAAAGCCCCTTTACAAACAAAAACACGGACTTTCAACAAAGCCCCACCAGTGGAAATGATTAAATAAGATGGACGAGACATTTATTTGCGATTAGATGGTAATTCACCCTAACAAACCAATTATGTTCGCTTTGCCGCACACTAATGCTGAAGTGGATAAAGCGCTGCCAAATTTTCGCACGGCAATTGAAGGAAAAAAGCGCTTATCTGTTGAAATGGCTCATTTCGAACCTATTTCTAATTGGGGTGATTTTGCATTGCTTGTAAATGAGGCACACAAATTAGGCGTTGAGATTGTGTATCTTGATAAAAGCGAAAGGCAGGCAAGTAAACATCAGCGATTAAGGCATCCGCTCACTGAAATACTGTTTGACCAACTGCGTAATCATAAGCGGCCATTTTCTATAGCGTATCGTCGCTATCTAAATTTGGACCTGCGCGAAAAGAAATGGGGTTCAATCAAACCACCAAGTTTTTTAACAGCTTTTACTTTGTATCCAGTCTCCCCAAGCACTTCCCTCTCCGCAGCCACTTCAGGGGATTCATCACCATCAATTCCGCCAACACACGGCGCAATCCAGCCAAATTCATTCCATTTTAGCAATAAGAATTTTCCATCACTTTTTCTTTGAATTACGGCTGAAATTGTTTTTCTCTTCTCTGCACCTTCATGAGGTTCGCCAAATACAATTACTTTAGAATCCGCTTTTGTAGGCACAAATACCACTTATTCAATCAACAGCGCAGGCTTCCCAGGGAAAGCATTCTTCGCTTTAACTTCCTTTGAATCTTCCGCCTTAATTATCTCAACAACACCAAATTCTTTTTCAAGCGCTGGTTTTGCGGAATTTAGCACAGCAACTTCATCAAACTTTGCAAGCCCGCTAGTTTCGGATAAGCGATTCATCGCGGTTTTTAGGAAAGTTGGAACATCTCCGCCACGCTTTTTCATTTCTGCATCCGCCATTAATGCTTTCATAGCAGCGCCAAAATCAGGGCGCTCTTTACACACACTTTGAACAATACCAAGCGCCTTCCATTTCCATTCGGGAGCGACAAACAATTTCACTTTTGTAACCTTCTCAAGTTTTGCTAATTGTTTTACTCTAATAATATCAGAGCGAAGAGAATAAATCACTGAATCAATCTTCTCAAACTGCACATCAATTAATTTCTCATCAAACTTTGGCCACTCTGCAATTGAAACAAATGATTTATTGCCAAGCTCATGCCAAATCTCTTCTGCCATGTGCGGGCAAAAGGGAGAGACAATTTTTAGGAGAGTTTCAAATGAATCCTTTGGAACAACCTCAAGTGAGTCCAGATAGTTTAAGAAATCTGAAATCGCAATAATTGATTTTGGATAATCAAATGTGTCCACATTATTTCCTGCTTCCTTAATTGCCATGTTTAATTTGCTAATTGTTTTTTTATCAGATTTAACAGACTTAATTTTCTCCGCAACCCTAAAGAAGCGATTAATTATTCTGCTTGAGCCCTCAATTCCCTCATCACTCCACTCCATTTGTTTATCGGGAGAAGAAACAAACATTAGGAATAATCTTGCAGTATCAATTCCGTATTTAGCTGAAATATCTGTTTGGAAGACAACGTTTCCTTTTGACTTTGACATCTTTGCGCCGTCCTTGTAAACAATTCCCTGATTGAAGAGTTTTTGGAAGGGTTCATCAAATTTAATATACCCAAAATCCTTGAGGACTTTAACAAAAAATCTCGCGTAAATTAAGTGCATTACAGCGTGCTCCGCTCCGCCAATATATTGGTCCACAGGCACCCAATAATTCACTTTCTTCTCATCAAATGGCTTTGTTTTATTCTTATTATCACAATATCTTAGGAAGTACCATGAGGAATCAACAAACCCGCCCATTGTATCCGTTTCTCTTTTTGCTTTACCCTTGCACTTTGGGCACTTTGTGTTAACAAATTCTTCGCTTGTAGCGAGAGGATTACCTGTAACCTTAAAATTTACTTTCTCGGGCAAAAGAACAGGTAATTCTTTTTCAGGAGCCGCAACAACCCCGCACTTATCACAATAAACAACCGGAATCGGAGTACCCCAATAACGCTGGCGGGAAATCATCCAATCACGGATTTTGTATCTGATGGTTCTTCTTCCCCATCCCTTTTCTTCAAGATAATCCATTACTTTTTTTGTAGCGTCATGAATATTCATTCCGTCCAAAAATCCGGAGTTAATCATTGTTCCTTCTTCTTCCTGCACCTGCTCTTTTTTTGTTATCTCTGATTTGTCGCCGTCCTTTCCAACAACAACCCTAATCACAGGCAAACCAAATTCTTTTGCGAATTCAAAATCCCTAATATCGTGCCCTGGAACTCCAACAACCGCACCAGTCCCAACATTTAGTAAAACAAAATCTGTTACCCAAATAGGCATTTTCTTTTTTGTTAATTGGTTCACGCAATAGAGTCCAGTAAACACCCCAGTTTTCTTCATTCCTTCTGCAATTCTCTCTTCATCAGTTTTTTTTTGCGCAAGTTTAATGTAATCATCAACCGCTTTTCGCCTATCTGCAGGAACAAGATTCTTTTCTTTTGAAAGCAAAGGATGCTCAGGAGCCATTACAACAAATGTTGCCCCAAAATTTGTATCCGGTCTTGTAGTTGAAACAGTGATTGATTCCTTAGCGCCGTCAATTTTGTAATCAATATCAATCCATTCTTTTCGCCCAATCCAATTGCGCTGCATTGTTTTGATTCTCTCTGGCCACTGGATTTTATCCAAATCGGCGAGTAATCTGTCGGCGTAGTCAGTGATTTTCAAAAACCACTGCTCCATGTCCCTCTTCACAACTTCGTTTTGGCATCTCCAACACTTGCCCCCTTCCGCTTCCTCATTCGCAAGAACTGATTGACATGTCTCACACCAATTAACAGGCGCTTTTTTTCGGTACGCGAGACCCTTCTCAAGCATTTTGATAAAAAAGAATTGATTCCACTTATAATAATCGGGTTCGTGACTTGCAAGAGTCCTACTCCAATCATAACTATTTCCTAGCGCCTTTTGGTAACCCATTATTTTCTTCATGGAATCTTCAGTGTAAATCCTTGGGTGAATTCCTTCTTTTTTTGCTGCGGTTTCAGCGGGAAGACCGAATGAATCATACCCCATTGGGTATAGCACACTAAATCCGCTCATTCGTTTGAAACGCGCAAATACATCACCAATAACATAATTCCTTACGTGACCCACATGCAAAAAGCTTGCGCTTGGATAGGGATACATTTCAAGCACATAACACTTTTTCTTCTTTGGGTCCTCTTTCGCCTGGAAAATATTCTCTTTCCCCCACGCGTCCTGCCACTTCTTCTCAACCTCAAGCCAAAAAGTGCCGCTCTTATTATCCATAAAAACCACGATTTTTATGTCCCTCAACTTGCCATGCAATATTGGGGCCCATACAAAATCAATACAGAAGTCACCAAGGAAAGAATTTTTAAGGGTTTATTGGGGCAAAAAGCAAGGCTTTGTAGAAATGATATATAAAGCTTAAATTTTCTCGCAAAAGTGGCAAGAATTAAACCCGATTTGTCAAAAAAAGGAAACCTAGTTTAAAAGCAAGTATGATTTCTACAGAACCAAAAAGCAAGAAACGCTTAAATACCAAAAAGGGCTTATTTTGGGCATGGATGAGAAAGTGCCGGGAGTGGTTTTTGCGGCTAGCGCGGCAGTAATGATTCTAACCGGAGCATATTTTTTTACACTAACAGGAATCACAGTCAATCAATTCCTTACAATTAACACAATCCCTTTACTCAAAGAAATGGCAAGCATTAACTTTGTTCTATTCTTAGTTTGCGCTTCATTTGCTATTGGATTCATTACCGCAATTGGAAGAAAATATTTGTTTAAGTACTCAATGCTATTTTCACTTACGGGCACGCTAATTGGAATCATCTGCGCCTTACTTTTGTTCCCGCAATTACTTGAATTCTTTGCACCAATCATAGTTTTTCTCCTCGCGATCCCAATTAGTTTAAAGAATCTCCAAGACAGAGAACATGAATTAAAATATATGGCGGTTTTACGCTCAGGAGCAAGTGCTGCGGGAAGAATAGTAGTTATTGTCTGCACAGGATTTTTCATTTATTTAATTGCATTTAGTGTAACAAACAAGGATACCCTTGAAGCGAATTTTGTTCCCGAGCTGCTATCATACACCGTAGGGGATGGGCCTGTACTAAGTGACCAATTCAACGAGAGCCTCGCAAACGCAATGGCTATTCAACAACAACAGACAATAGAACAAATACAATCACTTGATTCATTAAAGAACTTGCAGGCAAAAAATGACCCTGACGGGTTAGCACTCGCCTCCCAACTAGATGCCACAAAAGCATATGTTACTTCAAATGATTTTAAGACCAAAGTTACAGAGAATTTGAAGAATCAGAAAGTTGATCTCGGCGAGGGGGTAATGAAACAACTCCCAATGATGAGTCTCTTTTCCAGATATGCTTGGATAATTTATCCAATCGCGGCGCTCATTATGACAATGTTCATTGGAAACCTTGTTATTCGAAATTTGAGTGCAGGGGTTTACTCATTCTTAATGCGTATCTTCTGCTGGAGAAAAAAACGTGCGGCGGCAGCCGAAGAAAAGAAGTAAAGTTATAAAGCCAGAAAACAGAGGAATATTAGTACAGACAATGTTTAGTGATTATTATGCAGCAACCAAATGTAATACTTGATGAGAAGAGCTTCAAAGCCCTTTCTGCGGATTCAAGAGTAAGCATACTAAAGAACCTTGCCGATAGGAGAAGAACACTAACTGAGTTAAGCCAAAAGCTTGACCTTGGGAGCTCAACAATTAAAGAGCATTGCGAAATACTTGTTGGCGCTGATTTAATTAAGCAAGTTGATGAGGGAAGAAAATGGAAATATTATGAACTCACAAGAAAAGGAAGACACTTAATACAACCAAATCTTTTTGATGAAGTTAAGGTACTCATAATGCTCTGCATTGGGGTATTTTTAGTTGGCGGATTTATTTTTATTTTTCTACAATCAGCATCAATACAAAGCGCCTCACTTTCAATGGGCGCCACGGATATGACACTACAAAAAACCATTTCAACTTCAACAGTAGAACAACTCACTGCAGGAGCAATTAATGCTCCGGTTAGGGAAGCTGTGCAAGTAACACAAGGAATAAGCATTGAATCGTTCGCAATTGCGGTGCTCATCGCGCTTGTTGTGGGAATTGTCATCGGATGGTTCTTTACTAGAAAAAGATAATCTCTCTTTTGAAGTTTGGATTTTTTTACACTTAGGATTACTTAAAAATCATCATTGCCGCTAGCACTAGGATTATAATAAGCTCAATAATAATTAGCACAACAAGTAGTCCGCCAAAAGTTTCAAAGAATCCTCCGCGCAGGCCCAAAAATGGTTTTTCAACTGGCTGAGGCACATCTGATTCAATTCGTTTCTCAACAACAGTGGTTTTTGTTTCTGTTTTCTCTTCTTTCTTTGCAACATCAACAAGAGTAGGAACCTTCTTTTTTCTCTTAACTGTGGTTTTTTTCTTCTTTCCCCCGCCTTTTTTCTGCTTTGATTCAGTAACGGTTTCTTCAACAATAATCTCTTCGCTTGGTGCAGAAGATTCTGTGCTTGTGTAACTCTCGTCAGAATAATTCTCATCCGCCTGAGTTTTTTCCTTTGCAATAGAATCGGCCAGAGATGCCGCTTCGGCAAGCGAGCTTTTCTTCTTCTTTGTTTTAATTGGCATAACAATGAATACTTCCAAAGAAGCTTAAATACTTTGCCTTTTTAGGAAACATTTTAACCAAAGAGCAATGAATAAAAAGACCACGCATTCCACTTCATACGTGATTAATCGTGTCTACTTATGATGTTGCAATTATCGGCTCTGGCCCGGCTGGTCTTACCGCGGCGATATACTGCGCAAGATACGGACTCAAAACTACAGTAATTGAGAAGGGCGTTGTGGGCGGAACGGTTACTTGGGCAAATAGCATACAAAACTACCCGGGATTCATTGATATTAATGGAATGGAATTAATGACAAAAATACAAGAACAGGCACAAAAAGCGGGCGCGGAAATGATTTATGATACTGTTACGGCAGTTAAAGAGAAAGGAAAGGAAAAAGAAATTCTAATGCAGGAAAAGACCCTCACAGTAAAAGCAGTTATTGTGGCTGTTGGGGCTACAAGCAAGTGGCTCGGGGCTAAAGGGGAGAAAGACTTTTTGAATAAGGGAATTCACTTTTGCGCCACCTGTGACGGACCGATGTATAACGGCAAAGAAGTTGCGGTAATCGGCTCTGATAACCGCGCTGCGGAAGAAGCGATTTACCTTGCAGGGGTAACAAAGAAAGTTTACTTAATCTCTTCAAAAAAAGAGCTCACTGCGGAGGACGCAAAACAAAAAACACTCAAAGAAAGGGGAGTGCAAATAATGCTTGAAACAAATGTAACTGGATTTGAGGGCGGAAAACTACTTGAGAAAATTTTAATAAAACAAAAAGGAAAAGAACGCGCACTTATGTGCTCCGCCGCATTTATTTACATCGGCTCTGACCCAAACACTTCGTTTGTTAATGTTGCAAAGGACAAAGAAGGAAGAATTGTGGTTAATGATAAAATGGAAACAAGTGCTAAAGGAATATTCGCAGCAGGGGATTGCATAAAAAAAGAATTAAAACAAATTGCCACTTGTATTGGGGAAGGCGCAACGGCGGCGCACACTGCCGCAAGATATGTTCAGGAAAAGGACAGCTATTAACTAAACCACTCGGTGCAAAAAAATAGTAATATAAAACTTATTCTCTCACAGCAACAAAATCGTTTTGTTTTGCGTCAAAATCAATTCTTACCCCGCGAAGTATTCTTTCTACTCTTGGGGAAGCAATAACGCTAACACTTTTTGGCTTAGCATTCGCTTCAATAACAATATCCTCTTTTTCTTTCTTATCCATTGCCTCAAAATCAAATTCCCCAAATATCTGCACAAGGCGAGCGAATTTCATTTTTGGTTTTGATTTTGATAAACGTTTATCAAGTTCCAAAACAGAACCATCAGTAAATGTAACTTTTGGCAATTTCTCATACTCCAAAATTCTTTTGTTCGCGCTCTTCACCAAATCGTCAACATCCTTCTTGCTCATCCCGTGTGCTCTGCACCCCTCTTCAATTGATTCGTATGCTGAAACATGGCACCCAATACAATGAAGCCCTGCAGTAGCAAGAACTGGGGCAATTTCTGGATACGTATCAATAACGCCCCCAAGAGTATCAGTTTTATTTACGCCAATTGTTTTCTTTTCAGCCACAACACCACCAATAAATGAAGGTTAATTCATATGTGTTTATAAATCATTCCTGACCGGCACAAAAACAGCATTACATACAAGTACACTTCACTTAATTTTCTTTATTCCATCAAGAATTTCATTCTTCTCGCGCCTATTTGTATAGGTCTGCCCAAATCGGACAAGAATCCAATTTAATTCACCCCAATACCCCTTTGGGAAGAGGGATTTTAGGTCGCATTCAATTTTTTCCTGAGAAATGTGCTTCGCCCAGCCCAAATAGCGAGCGCAATATGTTACGTGCGTATCCACCCCAATTGTGCTGTGCCCCACTTCCGCCAAAAATACATTCGCGGTTTTTCTTCCAACCCCCGGAAGCCCAATAAGTTTCTCAAAATCGTGCGGAACTATTGAGTTGTATTCTCCCGCAAGTATTTTTGCAAGTTTACTTATGTTTCTTGATTTGGTTTTATAAAAATTTACTGGGCGAATTATCTTTGCAATCGCAGCAGGAGATGCCTTGCTCAATCTTTTTACCGAGGAATATTTTACAAACAACTCCCCCGCCACAGGAATTGTTTTCTTATCAGTTGTCCTTGCACTCATTAATGTTGCAATTAAAGTTTTCCAGTCCACCCCCCACCCATCAGCAGCAAGGCGATGAACGCTTGAAAGTTTTTTTAGCGCAAGGAGCTGCTTTATTGCAACTAATTGTTTTTCTTTTGCTTTATCCATAAAAAATACCACAAGTTACTCCGTGCTCCGCAAGAATTACTTAAACTCAAGTAATTTTCTCTGCAAGCCAGTATTCTCATCAAAATTCGAAACACGCACCCCAACCCTTCGCACATTTGAGAAGGCTTCATTCAAATATTCCTTAAGCAATGTGTACTCCGTTTCCTTTAACTCTTCCAATGAAGCGATGGGCTGCTCTTTTGTCCTGGATTTTGTGACTGTATCCATCCTTTCGGTGACAATAATAAGTGAAACTGTTTTGAACTTCTTTTTTAATTCAACTAGTTTCTTATAAAGCATCTCCGCAAGAAAATCAATATTTTGTTTAATAAATTCAAAATCCCGCGAATCCTGCTTCATTGTAATCATTCTTGAGAGCTGCTGCTTCTCCCTATTCGGTTCAATTTCACGTGAATCATTCCCAAAAACGTATTCGTAAAACTTTGCGCCATTTCCTTCCCCAAACCACTCAATAAAATCCTTCTTTTGAAATTTGCGCGCATCGCTAACAAGTTGAACCCCATGATTTTTGAAAACCTCTTCTGTTTTTGGACCAACCCCAGAAATATTTGAGATTTTTTGCTTTGAAATAAATAAATCCGCTTGCTCGGGGCGCACAACATAAAACCCGCCAGGCTTTTTTGCTGAAGCCGCCATTTTTGCGATTAATTTATTCGACCCCACACCAACGGAACAAGTAAGATTTAGCTCTGATTTAATTCTCTGCTTAATCTTCTTTGCGTTTTCCTCCGCTTTTTCAAAACCCGAGGCATTAGTCAAATCAAAATACGCTTCATCAATTGAAACCTGCTCCAATTTCTCACAAAAAAAATCTACTATCTCAAACACCTTCTGTGACAACTCCCCATAATGGGGTTTATCAGCATTAATGAAAACACTCGCAGGGCTTGCGAGTTTCTTTGCTAAAGAAAGAGGCATCCCTGAGCGAATCTTAAGCGCTCTTGCCTCATAATTACAAGTTGCTATTGCGCCAGAGTTCTCCCTAAGCGAAGGCATTACAATAATCACTGGTTTTCCCCTAATTTCTGGTTTTCTTAATATTTCGCACTGCGCGTAAAAGTAATCCAAATCAAGCAAACCAATTATTTTCTGCATAAATAATTCTCAAACAAAAGGGGTTTTAATCATTACTTGCGAACTCTTATTTGATGAATAAAAAACAAAGCGAAAAGCAAAAAGAGGCGCTTGTAAAAGAGCTTTACGAGAAATACCCCTACCCAGCGAGGAACAACATCACAAAAGAGGGTGTGAATTACTTTGCGAAATGGGCGGCTGATTCATTTAGCTCTAGCTCGAATTATTGGAAAGGAAAACAAATACTTGAACTCGGGTGCGGAACTGGAGAACTTGCGTGCGGACTTGCATTATGCGGCGCCCTGGTTATTGCGATTGATTTTAGCTCAAGCTCAATAAAACATGCTAAAGCACTTGCAAGGAGACTTGGAGTGAGCAAAAGAATTAATTTTCAATGCAAAAATATTCTGGAACTTATGGACAATGAGTTTGATAATAAGTTTGACGCCGTTATTGCGCTCGGGTCACTCCACCACACAATTGATGCGCGAAAAGGATTTGAAATCGCGTGCAGGAATTTGAAGTGCGGCGGAATTGTTGTAATTGGACTTTACAATAAGTACGCCAGGTTTAGGCACCGCGTGAGAAGGGCCATACTTTGGGCTTTTTGCGGGGCAAATATTGAGAAAAGAATACTATTTGGAAAAAAATATTTTGGGAAAAATGAAAAAGCGACCCAAACGTGGCTTGCGGATAAATATGGACAAGTTCATGAGTCATATCACAGCGTTTCTGAAGTGAGAAAATGGTTTAGGGAAGAGGGGGTTGAGTTTATCTCCTCAAAACCAGAACTTAGAACGCCGCGCATTGGAGAGATAAAGTGGCTTATTGAAAAGAAAGGGGCTTTTTTTGTTATGTGCGGAGGGCTTTGTTGAAAGTCTTTGTTTTTAGGGGAGAATTTTGTTGCCTTAAAAAA
>DYDN01000023.1 GCA_020717885.1 Candidatus Forterrea sp. | reverse complement strand
CCAAAGTGGAAACCACTTTGGACCAAACTGATGCAAAAAATCAGGCATCTTAGCTCGCTTGAGCAAAACTTTAACTTTCCTAACCAACTTACAATTCATCAGGAAACCACCTCAATTGGTTCTCCAAACCCCAATAACCTAAACACTATTGGGGCATAAAAAAGCCCCTTTACAAACAAAAACACGGACTTTCAACAAAGCCGTTTTTCCAGGCAGGTTTAAATACTTGAACTTCTTTTTCTAATGTAAATCAAACCTTAATGGAGGGGTTAATCATGGCATTATTCGGCGCAAAGCCAAAGAAAAAAGCATTCGGGGGTTATTATATTAGCTTCAAGGGGTGTGATGACACAGTTGAGAGCGTATTCGGTTCTGGAGATTTGGCTCCTAGCGAAATGACAAAGAAACTTTGGGCTTACATAAAGAAGAACAAGTTGTCAGGAAAGAAGTAAATGAAACAGAAGTCTATTTTTGAAAAACTCCTGGAAGACTTAAAACAAATCTTCCAAGAGTTATAATTTTTTTATTCACACTTCTTCTGTTCACTCCATCATTGGTACTGCCCCGCCGTAACCATAATAACTCTGGTCCGTTCCAGGGAATATTGTTTCACTTATGTTCGCGAGCGTATCAAGCACATTTGCTTTGAGCATGCTGCTTGAGAATGTGTAAAGCACATTATCCATGTACAATGAGCGCTCAATTTGTTTTGAGTTATCATAGTAGTACCCGCTTTTGAGTTCGTCTTCCGCTGATATGTGTGTTACTCTTCCTCTTTCAGAGAACCCGTTCTCAAGGGAGACGTTGTAAACTATTGCTCCATTGAATGTTTGCCTCTGTGAGTAGTAATCAGTGGTGCTAGTTGTATCACTAAACTCCATTATTGATATTGGTAGAACCAATAAATTCTTTGAGATGTCAAAGAGGAGCGCTTTGTGGTTTGTTAGCGCGATTGAATCTGTTCCGCGGCTTCCAATCACAGTTTTGTACATTTCTTTTGGATTTGCCACATCTGAGACATCAAATATGGCCATCTTTACTCCGCCTATTGCTGTGTAATATACTGCATCAGGGCTGTGGACTTTTTCTATATCAAAGTTCTCATTCACATCCTTTCCTATTCCTAGTATGTGTGTCTCATCTATTGGCTGCATATAATCCGAGTACCCTGGGATTTTTAATTTACCTAATATTGCTGGGTGGCTTGGATTTGAGAGGTCAAGTACGAATAATGGGTCAACATACTTGAATGTTACCATATACCCTTTGTCTCCCATGAACCTTGCGGAATAGATTTTTTCTCCGGGGGCAATTCCTTCAATTGAACCAACAACATTCATATCAGAATTTAGGATATAAACATTGTTTTTTGACTGATCAATTCCTGTATTGTCCCATCCGCGTTCAACTGTTGTTGCAATTCTTAAATCACCTTTGTATTCATCCATGCTGAACTGGTTAAGGATGTGGCCTGGAACTACTCCTTGTCCAGCGAAAGCAATCTTCCCATCACTTAACGAGAATTTGTTTATTGTTGTTTTCTCTGTTGAGCCAATTGTTGGAAAGTAAATGCTTTTTACTAGTCCCGCTACTTCCATCGGAACCGGACCATCATAATCATAGTAATCCCAGTACTGATCAACAAAAAACAAATTGTTTTGTGATGCGTAAACAGTCTCCGCGCTTGCCGCAACAGTTTCTTTGTTCATGCCTTGGGTTTTCATATTTAGTGAAGCAATTGTTACAAAGCTTGTTGGCATTACTCTTGGCATTATGCCAATTTGATTTGCGCTTGCAATATTCATTTCTCTATCATCAACCGCCATTAGTGGAATTATTCCATTCGAATCGCTTCCATTGGAATCAGTCGTGTACATACCATACCTTGGATAACTATTAATCACAAAGTAAGCATTATCCCCAATTAGTCTTGAAGAGAGATAATTACCTTGGAATTCTACTTCTTTCTTTACTATTGGATTTGTTTTATCCGAAATATCATACAATTGAACTAAAGTTGTTGGGACCCCACTATAGTATGGGTAATAGTCAGGACTTGCTCTCATCTTTGATGATGCTGCTCCGCTTGAGCCTGCGCCCGGAGCAACTCCTTTTGCATAACCCCAAGCTCTAATTGTGCTGCTAAATAACAATAACTCTTTACTATCTCCTGAAATAAACATCTCTGTTGGACTTATGTATTTCTTTTGCAGAGTTAAATCAATTGTTGAAATTATTTTCATATCCTCCGCAGGGAACGCATTTATGATAAATAGTTTTCCTTTTGCTATCGCGTAAATAAATTTTCCATCATTTTTTATTATATCAGCTTCATCTACTCCCTCTACTTGGATATTTGTTTTTGAATAATCTGGGGCGCTTGGGCCTGAAACTGATTCAGGGGACATTGATTTTGATGCGCTCATTCCAGTCGCAGCGTTAAGCATACTTGGGAGTGTAAAATCAGTATACATCCCTCTTCCATAATTATTATTTGCTTTTGAAAAATAATTTACTAGTTCATCATAACTTGAGAATTTTGCCATTTGAACTTCATTTGGATGAGTAATTGTTTGTGGTGCAAAGAAAATGAATAACGCGGAGACAACTATTGCAACTAAAACAAACGAGACTGTCGCTTTATTAAATTTTCTGTCCTCTTCACGTGAATCAGAATCATCATATCCCCCGGTATCATTATTTACTTTTACTTTACTCCCACAATTAACCATTATTTCATCTCCTACCACAAGGCAAATGCCTCTAGTACTTAGATGCCTTCAGGATAATAAAGGATTTGTTTTTAATACGGGGAATGCCAAAGCATAAGTATTAGGTGCAACTCCCCCAAAGTAATCTTTTTATTCCCTAAAAGTCTTATTTTGCCTATGTCCACTGCAAGCGTTTTGCCTCTTGAGGCACTTGGAATAATTATTATTCTTGCGATTGGGTTCAGTATTTTTGTTAAAAAAACCGGTCAAAACGCGGTACTTGGGTATATTATTGCGGGGTTCTTGCTTGGCCCAATGTTCCTCGGTTTTCTTAGCCCAACTGATCCATTAGTTACGGGATTTAGCGAACTGGGATTATTTATTTTATTATTTTACTTGGGGATAGAAATGTCCCTAAAGGATTTTTTAAAGGCGGGTTCAAGCGCAATTGGTTTAGCTGTTCTTGATATGACCGCATGCGCCGCAATTGGTTTCTCAATTGCATATCTTGCGGGTTTCTCTCTTTTCTTCTCAATGGTTATCGCGATAATGACTTTCTCAACGAGTACAGCAATTGTAGCAAAATTTGCTTTTGATAGGGGGCTTATCCAGCATAACGCAATGAAGCACGCAATTTCTCTTTTAATTCTACAAGACTTTATTGGGATAGTTATTTTGGGTTTTCTCACAACTTTTTCGGCGCACAGCGCCTCAAGTGATCCTCTTGGGTTAGCAATTGCCGCAATTGTTTTTACAGTAGCGGCATTTTTTGCGGTTTCAAGACTATCAAGACTTGTGGAGAATTGGCTTACAAAGAATGGATTTGGACACACGGAAATTACTTTGTATGCACTTGGAGTTGGGTTAATTGTCGCGACACTAGGAACCCTTTTAGGTCTCTCAATGGCGCTTGGAGCGTACTTTGCGGGTTTCGCGCTCGCAGAAACTCGTTCTGGAGAAAAAATAAAGAAGGATGTTGGTTTCCTTAGAGAATTCATGCTAGTATTCTTCTTCGTTGGATTTGGAACACTATTATTCTTTAATCCCACTACTGGCTCAATTCAAATCCCCGAAATTCATACTCTCGCATTCCTTGGCGGAATAGCTCTTTTACTTGCAATTGGCGCAATAATAATGCATGCGGTTGTCACAAAATTATTCGGCGGAGCATTTGGTTTAAGCAGAGAGGACTCAACAATTGTTGCAATACTTCTTGTGCCTTTAGGGGAATTTGTTGTAATCATTGCTACAAGCGCACTTCCTGCACTACACGGAGCGGAGAGCGCGCTTCTTGCTCCAATCGCATTTTTGCTAATCCTAATTACTGTGATTCTTTTCCAGCCACTATACAATTTGCGTCACTTACACCAGAAAGTATTTGATTTTCTTCCAACTCTTTTTGCAAAAGCACCGGAGCATTCAAATATACACGAGCACACTCCTTTCACAATAAGCCAATTAAAGAAATTTGGCGGAAATATTTTTGTTGTGCTTTGCTTTGCATGGGTAACAGTGCTTTTGTATGAAACCCTCCCCTCATTCGGAGTTCCGCTTCTTTACAGCAGAGAAGTAACCTCATTCATAATATTTTGCTTCTTTGCATTCTACCCCGTATATCAGGCTTCAAAGGCATTCAAGCACTTACTCTTGCACGCATTGAAAAAAGAAAGAAAAATACTGCGAAAGTTTGCGTATAAGGGATAATTTGAATAACCGTTTTATCAAAAATAACTTTATTAACCATTCACACAAGAATTACTGCACGTGTTCTTATGAATAAAAAAATCTTTTTCGTTTTAATCGCGCTTGCCGCTTCGCTTTTACTATTTGGGTGCACACAAGGAGGAAGCACTAGCGCCAACACATTCAAATCAGTTGATAATAGTATTTGCACGGTGGATGGAAAACCAATAATTAGAATGTATTCAACAAATACCTGTCCACACTGCTTGTGGATTGGACCTACTTATGACGAGGTTGTAAAGAAATATGTTGACCAAAATAAAATTGTGGCTTATCACTGGGAATGGATTGTTGATGCGCCAGTTCGAAGCGGAGATGATTTACTAACCCCACAAAATGAGGGGCAAGTTCCTGAATCTGAAACAAAGGTGTTCGAACAATTTACCCCAGAAGGATTTGCGCCAACCTTTGTATTTGGGTGCAAATATTACAGAATTGGAAATCAATTTGAGCAGCAAAATGACCTTAATGCTGAAAGGGCGGAGTTTGAGAGAGTAATTTTGGAACTACTAAAATAATCTAATTAATAGCTTAATATTCAAAAGCCCATTATTTCATTCAAAGTATATTTAAAAACAAAAGCAATCTTTTTCTATGAGTGAACTGTGTGAAGGATAAGGGCATAATTAGTCTTATTGGTGTCTCAAAGCTCTATGGTATTGGGGATGTTACTATTAAGGCGCTTGATGGGATTGACCTTACAATCTGTGCTGGGGAATATGTCTCCATAATGGGTCCCTCTGGTTCAGGAAAAACTACTCTACTTGATGTAATTACTACAATGATGATTCCAACAAGCGGAAAGGTTCTAATTGATGGAATTGATACAACAAGAATGAGTAACTCAGAACTTGCTTCTTTTAGGGGAAAAAAAATCGGTTTTATTTTCCAGACATTTAATTTATTGCCAAAGCTTAACGCGCTTGAGAATGTAATGACTCCTCTTTGGATTAATGGAGTGCCAAGAGAGGAAAGAGAACCTCGAGCAAAAGCGTTGCTTAAGGAAGTAGGGCTTGAGGATAGAATGTTTAATAGACCAAATCAGCTTTCGGGCGGGCAAAAACAAAGAGTTGCGATAGCCAGAGCTCTTGCAATGGATCCTGAAATTATTGTTGCTGATGAACCAACAGGAAACCTTGATTCAAAATCCGGGGCGCTTGTAATGGAAGTGCTCTCAAAACTGCATAAGGACGAGAAAAGAACTATTCTGCTTGTAACTCACGATGAGGGTATTGGAAAAAAGGCAGAGAGAAGAATTTTTCTCAAAGATGGGCGAATAATTAATCATGATGAGAAGCATGTCTGCCAATTAAACGGGTATGGCAAATCAAAACCAAAAAAGGGGTAAATAAATTTTTTTAATGAGCCAAAAGTATTGAACAAGGGGAATGAATTTTATGGCAGTGGATAGAGATGTTGTAGAAGTTTCGATAAAAAATCTGCGAAGGGCCGGAATAAGGACATACCTAACACTCATTGGGGTAATTATCGGAATCGCTGCGATTGTAAGTTTGCTTTCAGTTGGTCAGGGGCTTAATGTTGCTGTTGAGGAACAATTCCAGCAATTAGGTTCAAATACTATTTTTATTATTCCTGGAGCCGCGAGCATGTCGGGTTCCGGCAGCGCAGGAATTTCGCTTACACAAGCGGACCTTGACAGGCTTGGCGGGATAAAAGGAATAAGTGATGTAATCCCAATTTACGCCGGCGCGGCCACAATGACGTATCGAAATGAAAAAGCTGGAATAAGTATTTATGCAATGGAGGCGGGCAAAGCCAATATTTTTGGCGACACGGGATTTATGCAGGTCGCTGAAGGAAGAATGCTTTCCAATAATGATTCAGAGGGAATACTTATTGGTGATTCTATTTCAAAGGATTTATTCTCAAGACCGCTTGAAACAAGAAAAATTGTTCTAATTAATGGTGTGGAGTATAAAGTTGTGGGGGTGATAAAGAAGGAATCCCAATCATTTGGAGGAGGATCAAGTTCTAACACAACGGTGTATATGTCCCTTGAGGCATATAAAAGAATCTTCACAGGCGAGCTATCTCCAGGAATTGTTTTTGCAAAAACATACACCCGCGCTGATGTGGAGGATGCTGCCGCGGAAGTAAAAAAAGTACTTGAAAAAAACTATGGTGAGAAAAGCATTACCGTGTACTCTTCAGACCAGCTCCTCACAAGCATTAACTCGGTTTTGGGTATAGTGACTCTTTTTTTGGTTGGAATCGGGGGGATTTCCCTAATTGTCGGGGGAATTGGAATAATGAATGCGATGATTACATCTGTAATGGAGCGAACAAAAGAAATCGGACTCATGAAAGCACTTGGAGCGTCAAATAACAAAATCTTAATGATTTTCCTTCTTGAGGCAAGTTTTATTGGCGCAATTGGGGGGGCGATTGGGATAGTAATTGGATTCAGTTTGTCAATACTAGTTTCATTAATCGGAACAGCGGTTGGATTTAGCCTTGTTGCTTACATCGGACCAGAAATTGCAGTAGGGGCACTCATATTCTCAATGTTTGTTGGAATGATATCAGGAATACTTCCAGCAATCAACGCCGCAAAGCTTGATCCAGTTGTTGCGCTAAGGTACGAATAAATGATTGGGCAAAGTAAAATAATTAAAAGCCCAAGAAATAAAATAATACTTTATTTTCTCTCAAGCGCCGCAACTTTTACATCAATGTCACCGGTAAATTCATTACTCATTTTCTTGCTGAATGATACGCGTAATTTTTGCCTAAAGAGGGGCATATCGGTAACGAGTGTCTCATACTCTCCGCCTTCGCCCGCAACATTAATTCCGTATTTCTTTCCAAGCGCAACAAGTCCATCAATTGCTTCTTCATCAATTCGTTTCCCAAGCCACTCCCTGTCCATCCCATAACAAGCAATTTTTGAAATCAAAAATTTAAATCCGGCAGGGATTAGTTGGCGCATGTATTGTTCTTGATTCATATGCCATAGCGGAGCAAAATGGCGTACCCCCAAGTGTTCGCATACTCTCTCAATTCTCTGGCGCTGATAATTTGAAAACAATGCTCCCGAGCAAACCCCTTCAATCCCAAATATTTTTTTTGCAACCATTATTCCTTTCTCAAGCTCTTTGAGTTCCTTCTCCTTTTCACCATGCGTGCGAACAACAACAAGCCTTTTACCAAGCGCTTTTGCCTGCAACTTTGCAAGGTCAACTGTCGGGGTGTGGAACATAAATGAATCCTTATTTTTTGATTCAATTGTAATTAAGCAACGCACATCATAACCCTGTTTTTGCATTAAGTAGAGCGCATATAGTGAATCTTTTCCAGTAGAAAGAAGAGCCGCAATTGGGATATTTCTTTGCGCGCCCTTAGTAATCATCCCTTCTGCAGTGACAGAAGCGCCTTTTTTCACAAGCGAATTCAAATACTCCGCTTTTGATTTAAAACGATGTTTTCTTGCGAGTGATTCAATCGCTTTATCAAAATTACTTCCATATTGGGCGGCTTTCTTTGGACGAAGCGCAATTTCCTTATCAAGTCCAATATCAATTGCAATCTCTCGGAGGATTTTTTTGTTCACATTTGTTTTGCCCATCTTCCCAATTTTGTATTTTGCGCCAAGCCCGAGCGCTTTTTCTGCGAACGCAATATCAAGGAAAGGAACACGAAGCTCTAAATTATTCTTCATGCAAATAATGTCCTCGAAGTACAAATCATTCTCGTACATTTTAATGAAATAGCTATAGCAATCGCCATTTATGTCATTAGAGTTCTTGAATCTGTCATATCCTGCGAACAATTCATCCGCACCAAGTCCTGAAAAAACAATTTTTATTCCATGGGAATGAATTTCTTTTGTTGCAAAATATATTGTTGAGGCAACTGCTACCCTAATTGGATCGCTTGATTCAATTAATGAAATTATGTGCGGGAGTCCATGCTCAAGTTCATTAAGCGTCACTTTTCTCACAAATAATTCCAAACCAAGTGATTTTGCCGCACTCCGAGCACTCGCAAGATCCTTTGGTTCAGCAAAATTAGAGTTAGGGTCAGAGATGCAGGAGAAAAACCCGCTGTATCTTCCTTTTTTCTTCAAATCATTAAATACTTTTGCGAGTAAACAGGAATCAAGCCCACCGGAGATAAGTAATGCAAAGTGTTTATGCGGGACGCGTTTTTTTACTGATTCAATTAGTGCGCTTTTAATTTCAGCAAGCGGTTTTGCAACTTTCTTTGGCGCTATTTCGCGATCAATAAAAGAAACCTTTTTTGCCTCAACATCAAAAACAAGTATTTTTCTCGGATTTAGGTGTACTGCATTAATTTCAGAGACATTTAGTGCTTTTTTTTCGGAAGCAAATGCAAGTCTCCCTATTTTCTCGTCAAAATGATAAACAAGCGGTTTTACTCCAACAATATCACGTGCAAGAAAGAGCTTGTGCAATCTCTTTGAATAATAAGCAAAAGCATAGTCCCCGTCAAATTGTTCAACCGCTTTGACAAAATCTTCTTCCCCGCTCAAAACAACTTTATCCAAATACTTTGCGGCGAGTTCTGAATCATTGTTCGCGTAAATTGAGTTTAGTTTTCCAATCTCAAGCCAATTATATATTTCGCAATTAATAACCATGAAACCTTTTTCAGAAACAAGGGGTTGCTCAACAAAATCAATTATTGCGTGCAAATTATGCCCTAAGGTGATTTGCCCGAAGTGGAGGATTTTTGAGGAATCACTTCCTCGGTAAGCAATCTTCTCAAGCCCCTTCTCAGCTAAGCGGCGCGAGTTAGGGTAATCAACAAAGCCTATTATTCCGCACATGCACAAATTAAGTAAATCTTATTTATATAATCTTTGATGAGGCCCTTTTGAGCCTATCCATAAGTGCTAAACCCAATCCTTTCTCGCTTACCCCTTCCGCAATAATTAATTCAACACCTTTATTATCAAATACCCTAAATGCTTCAAATAGTGCTTTTGCATAACTCTCAACATTACCGCCAAAGAAAAACTCTCTATCAACATCAACACGCTTTGTGAATGAAAGCACACCAATATCTTTACCAGCACCAATCTCAAATACTTTTTTCACAAAATCTTTTCCAGGCAATATCACTATCACCTCGGCTTTTGGAGAATAGTGCTTGTATTTCATCCCAGGGGAAAGGGGTTTTTCTATATGTTTTGCATTCGCCGCTGAGCTTGGAACAATAATTTTTCCAATTACTTCTTCAATTTCTTCAACCGAGACTTTTCCGGGGCGAAATAGAATTGGAACTGCTAAATCCTTACCCTCCGCACTAACAAAACTTATTACAGTGGATTCAAGTCCCACCTCGCATTTCCCACCGTCAATTATCAACGGAATTCTTCCAAATAAATCAGCATAAACATGGTCCGCGGTTGTTGGAGAGGGGTTTCCTGAGGAATTCGCGCTTGGGGCGACAATTGGAAAACCGTATTCCTTAATTAACGCAAGTGCGACTTTGTGCGAAGGCATTCTTACTGCAACCGTGTCAAGCCCTCCTGTTGCAGCGGAAGATATTTTTTTGGATTTCTTTAATACAATCGTAAGAGGTCCCGGCCAAAACTTTTTTATAAGCACATGAGCTTTTGGAGGAACCCCGCGCACAACTTCATTTAGCTGTTCTTCACTGCACACATGAACAATACTCGGATTATCACTTGGGCGCCCTTTTGCCACATAAATTTTCTTAACCGCGCTCTCATCAAGCGCATTTGCTCCAAGCCCATAAACTGTTTCAGTTGGAAATGCAACTACTTTTCCTTCACGAAGTAGCTTCACCGCTTCCGATAGCTGTAGCATACTAAACTTTTCAGGAACAACTTCTATTATCCGAGTGGTTTTCTTTAGTCCCATAACTGACACGACCCAATATAATTTAAATCCTACAAAAAACTCTTACAACGGCTTTGTTGAAAGTCCGTGTTTTTGTTTGTAAAGGGGCTTTTTTATGCCCCAATAGTGTTTAGGTTATTGGGGTTTGGAGAACCAATTGAGGTGGTTTCCTGATGAATTGTAAGTTGGTTAGGAAAGTTAAAGTTTTGCTCAAGCGAGCTAAGATGCCTGATTTTTTGCATCAGTTTGGTCCAAAGTGGTTTCCACTTTGGATG
>DYDN01000022.1 GCA_020717885.1 Candidatus Forterrea sp. | reverse complement strand
TGCACATCAGGCAAGAAATAAAAGAGAATTTGCCCCACTTGTCAGATCTAAGATGAAGGGTATGCAAAGGAAACCGCATCTAATAAAATCTTTTTTTGTTGGCACTTATGTGCTCTGATTAACAGAATTATCTATAGTTCAATTACCCCTGAAGTAAAACTCCTCTCAATGATTGGGATGGCTCTCTTAATGTTCTCAATTGGAATAGAAACCTCAATTCATCGCTTACTCAAAATGGGGCGCTCTGTGATTCTTGCAACTCTTCTTCAGGTAGGATTAATGCTTTTCTTTACTTTTCTCTTCACAATTCCAACTGGGCTCCTTAACCCCGAGCAGGCTCTATTTGTCGGAGCGATTTTGGCATTCTCTTCTACAATGATTGTGGTAAAACTCTTATCAGATTCAAACGAGTTAAATTCCTTAAACAGCAGATTAATGATTTCAATTCTCCTTTTACAGGACTTCCTAATGATTTTCTTTGTTCCGATGCTCTCAAATATTTCAAATATTTTTGACCCCGCAATTTTGTTTAATGTTGTTTCAAAGAGTTTGTTATTATTCTTAATTGCGTTTGTAATGAGCCGTTATGTTCTTCCGCGCTTCTTTAGGGTTGCGGTTGAGGAGCAGGAACTCTTTGTTCTTGCGAGCATCGCAACCGCATTTATTTTCATTGGGTTAGGAGAACTCCTAAGTATACCAATCGCAATTAGTGCGTTCATCGGGGGGCTTGCTTTAAGCACTCTTCCATACAATTTAGAGATTTTTTCAAAGATTCGTGCATTGCGTGACTTTTTCCTAACAATTTTTTTTGTTTCTCTTGGTGCGCAACTGAGTTTTGGTTTCTCCGCGTTAAATCCGTGGCTAATGATTGCAATTGTCGCGCTTGTGTTCGTAATAAAACCAATTGTTTTCTTTATCCTCTCCTTGTTAATGGGTTATGGGAGCAAGACCGGAGTAAAAATGGGTTTGAGTTTATTTCAGGTCTCAGAATTTGGATTTGAACTTGCTGGAATTGCGGCAATTACAATTGCATCAGGCGCGACAGTATTCTCCGCGGATTTGTTCTCATTTGTGGTTACGGTAATTGCGGTTTCAATGATTGTTTCTCCTTATATTATGGGTTCCTCAAGCAGGGTGGCTCAATTCTTTTATGGTAAAGCAAAGGTTCTTCCAAAGCATTTGCGTACAGGGTTTTTTAGGAGAAAACTTGATGAGCTTGAGGTTGTTCCTTCAAAGAAAGAACTTGAGAATCACATTGTGATTATTGGTGGGGGGACTATTGGAAGGGGGCTTGCAAAGCAATTAAAGAAAAACAACCAAGTTATTGTAATTGACCACGATCCCGGTGTGGTGGAACAGGGGCAAAAAGAAGGCTTGCCGTTTGTTTATGGGACTTCAGAGAATGAATCGCTTTTTGATAAACTTGATCTTCCTGATGCGAAGTTATTCATAATCTCAATTCTAAATCACGCGGAAGCGAGTAAAATGGTTGAGCAGGTAAGAAGATTCAACCGCAAATTGCCAATATTTGCTATTGCGCATTACTTCTCTGATGCGCTTGACTTCTATAAAAAAGGGGTTGAATATGTTTGCATGCCTTCAGTGATCGGCTCAAATTCATTTATGCAAAAGATTTCTGAATTCATTGATACGGGGAAGAACGCAAAAGCAGATAGATTCAAGAGTGAGTTCATTGATTATTTGGAAGAGAAAGTAAAAGAAGAAAAGAAGTACCGCCAGCGCGGATAAATAAGTTTGAATTAGAAAATTTCAGTCAGTGCTTTCTTGCTTTTACGGGATTCATTTTCGCCCTGATTTTTATTACTGGTTTGGGTTTTCTTAATTTAAAACTCCAGCTTTTCCCTGCGGCTATTGTTCTTCCAGGCTTGAAACCCATTCTAGGCAGATTCGTATTATACTTTCCCCCTTAATAAATTCTTTGGTTGCATAAAAAATTATTTCTTTAAAGTAGCTATGTTTAGTAATTCTTCACAATCACATTCTTCCAATTTTCTTTTATCCATTTCTCGGATTTCTCTGTGATTTCTTCCCAACCATGTCTTGCAAGTTCTTTCTCCACTATGTGTCCCTTGTGCGGGTGCTTGTGTTTTCGCGCATGGTTTGAGCCGAATCCCTGGAAATAGTGTGTGAGTTCGTGCATTAGAACATAATCAAGCACATACTCAGGAACCTCAAGTGATTTTAGGAGAGGATTAATTTCAATTATTGAGCCAAATGCTGCGCTCTCCATTGGAGTAATGTGCCCGAGTTTTCGCTTTGATTTTCTTCCCCAGCGAACAACAAGTAAATTCGTTACTCCGCGTTCCGCAAAGTTCTCGCGTATAAGCGAAGCGGCTTTAGCAGCCAAGTACTTATCATAATCAACAGCAGAAACCATTTGTACTAAGAAGAAAGGAAAAGTAATTAAGCGCTTTGTGCGAGGCCGAAAGCTAAATTAAACTCACTTACTCGAAATTAATTCAAATACAGTTTTAATATCCCCAAGGTTTGAGGTAATATTAATTGTGTAATTTCCGCTGAACGCCGCGCTGTCAGGGTTTCTTCTCACAATGCAAGGAACTTTTCTAGTATCCCCCGGCGCGATGTTTTGAAGTATGTACATATTTTTGTTTGCATCAAATATTGCGTTTGGGCAAATGTAAATTATCTCCTGTGAAGTAGTTGAAACATTAAACATTGCGTCAAGTGTCTCAGTTTTTCTATTAGTAATTAAAATATCCATTTCTGCTTGCTTTACTTCTTTTGAAATATCAAGAGGGTTATCCTTCCAAGTAACGCTTATTCCTTTTTCTTCAGGGAAAATATTAAAGTTTGTGTTGCTAATGCCCTGTATTGCTGAAGGAATAAATAAAACCGCGAGCACTATTATTACAATTATTACTGCGCCAATCGCAAGTATCTTCTTTTCTTTGTCAAGGTTCCACGAAGGATTCGCGGGATTAGGTATCTCCACCTTTGGGAGGCGTATTCTTGGTCCGTAAAGCGACATGCCTAGATTAAGTTGTTAGGGATATTTAAAGATTGCTTTTTTGTTTTGCAAATCCTTGCATGAGCAGTAATTTTGCTTCTATGGCAGCGTAAATAACTGATCATCCGTAGCCTCAAACACTTTTGCCCTTACTCCTGCATCAAGCCAGGCGTGGGCGTAGGAGAATGCGGCGAGTGCGGTGAGAAAATTCTTTTGTTCTTTGAAGTATTTGGCGTCATTAAAGTAATTCTTTGCCATTGAGAGAAAATCCTCTGCGATTGTCTTGTCCTTGGTGTCAAGTCCTTTCTTTAATTTAATTTCTTTAAGTGCTTTTGTCGTAAGCTTTTCATATTTCTCAACTTTAGCTTCGAGTTTTTTGCATTGATCCATATAATTCACTTCAATTATTCCTTTCGCAGTTAATTAATGTAACTTTCCAAGCGCTTCCATCTCTTTTTCATTAGTTTTCCCTAAGACAATTAAGCTTTGCGGGAAAATATAATGTATCTCCTTAAACTCGCATATATTTTTTTCTCCGTTAAGGATTTTTTGTTTCTCAGAACCCATTCCAATTAGCGCAACGTATTCAAACTTCTTGTTTTTTGCAATTTTTTTCTTTCCTTTTCCCGCGATTTTCTCAAGTATCTCGATTGCTTCAACCGAATTCATCATTCTTTGCGGGTTTTCATCTTTCTTAATATCAAGTAAGCACAATGTGTGTAACCCAATTTTTTGATTCTCAATTATTTGTTTGTAAAATGTATCCGGCTCAAAGTTTGGTGCATGGTAGCAAATCGTTACGGTTCGCCCGAATTTGTATTCATCAAGCCCGCTCTCAGCAACAAAGTTTGTGATTGAAATTCCGGGTATTACTTTTGTTTTAATTCCTTTTTCTTTCGCATCAAGTAATAGTTGTATGTGTGTGGTTGCGGTGAGTGGGTTTCCAAACACAAGGAGCGCGATGTTATTTGAACTCGCAGAAAGGAGCGCGCTCTCAAAGTGTTCTTCAACCCCTTTTCTTCCTAGTTCCAAAAAATCTCTTCCAATTAATTCCTTTAAATCCCTAGCAAATCCTTGCGCGTATTGGGAGGTATATGTCTCAAGGAACACCGAATCGCATTTCTTTATTGCCTCAAGTGCCTCAAGTGTTAAGTGTGAGGGCTTTAATCCAATCCCAATCAAATAAAGCATGTAAATCAAGTAATTTATCTCCAGAAAAGTTTTAATACTTGTGAAGGGGTTAGTTGTTTATGCCCATTGCTTCAAGATATTGGCCTCGTCACTCAACCCAAAAGAAAAAGAAATCTAATGTCGGGGGGATAAAACCCAGGGATCACCGCGAAATTAGGGTTTCTCCTGCAAAGTATGCTAGGTGGCGGGCAAGGGTAAGAAGTGAACTTAACCCCCCGAGAACTTCCCATACAATGAAAAAATTTCTTTCGGCTATTGCGCGTAAGTCTCGTCCAGGGGGAAAGCCTTCTAGAAAAACCTTTGTTGCAACTGATACTCAATTAGAAAAGTTTTTTTACTTCAAAACGTTTGGGGTTAACGCCAGGGGGGCGTAGACACTTAAGAATAGCAAAGTTAATTAGAGCAGAGATAAGAAAGAATCCAAATATTGCTGTTGAGGATATTGCTTCAAATATTTCAAGGGCATTGAAGGGGGAAGTTTTTTTCTTTGGCGGGCAAGCATTAACCACTTCGCCTGAAAGGGTTATTTCAGTTTATTCGCAGTTAAGAAAAAAATTTATTCACACGAAGTAAATTAATTAGTTTAAGCAAACCCTAATTTTAACAAACTCGCTAGTCCCGTAGCAAACCCAAGTATTGCGAGTATTACCTTCACAAACCCGACAACATTTCTTTTCTCATTTAATTTGGGAAGTGCTTTGTGTTTCTTTATTTCTCCATTCAAATAATCATCAAGGCTCCAGCAAATCAGCATTGCGAGAATTAATTTCGCCGAAATAAATAAGAGCGGGCTGATGTTTAAAAGGGCATTCGAGACAACATGCTGTTCCGAGAAACTAAAGTAAGTTATTGCAATACTGCTCGCGATTCCGTCAATTCCCTGTCCAAGGACCACAAAAATATTCAAGTTGTCTTTTAGGATTTTGTATTTCGTGAACTTATTTATCGCGGCGCATAAACCATAGCACACTAGGAGAATTGCGATTGTGGTGAGTATTACCGCGCCCCAATTACTAAATCTTGAGAGATTAAATAAGAGCGGGGTAATTGCAACAATTATTCCAAATCCGAGTAAGCGTTTGTGCGAAATTTCTTTTTTGTGTAATACTCCCGCAATCAAAAGTCCAATTATTACAAGCACAAAAGTAATTATCCAAATTCCGGGGGTGAAGAACCAAAATCCAAGTTCAAGGGGGTTAGCTGTTTTTATAATTCCGTCAAGCACCAAAACCCCGGCCTCAATTTGGTGCATTATTACTCTCATTGAGATTCCAAAGAAAATGTATGGAACTAGTGCAACAAAGAACTTCTTATCAAAAGTAATTCTCTTCCTGAGCGCCAAGTAAATTATTGCACATGCAACAACAAGCAGCACCATGTAAACCGCAGTGTTTACTATATTGTACCCTTGTGTTTCAGGGCTTATGATGGGTTTAACGAAGTAATCGTAAATGATTCCATTAGCATCTACCATGCCAAATTTTAGTATAGGGTATGTTTAAATTATTGATTTCCAGTTGTTATTTATGAACCTTAAAGAAGCATTAATGGAAAAGCTCCCTGCTAAACTTGCGCCGTTTGCTCCAAAGGCATTTGATTCTTTTGGGAATATTGCGGTAATGGAAATACCAAAGGAACTTAATAAGAAGAAGAAATTGATTGGGGAAACACTTATTTCAATGAATCCTCGCTTTGAAACGGCTTGTTCGATTGAGAGCGACCATAAAGGAAAATTTAGGGTGCAAAAAGTTAAAGTAATTGCAGGAAAAAAACAAACCATCGCTACTTACAAAGAATATGGGTGTACTTTCTTAATTCCTTTAGGAAAAGTTTTCTTTTCTCCGCGTTTGAGCGGAGAGAGAACACGAATCGCGGGATTAATTCAGCCTGACGAAGTTGTGGGCGCGTGGTTCTCGGGTGTTGGTCCTTATCCAATAATATTCTCTAAGCACTCAAAAATGAGCAGCGCGGTTGCGATTGAACTAAATCCATTCGGGCATAAGTACGCAATGAAGAACGCGGAACTGAATAAAGTAAAGAACGTTGAATTCATTAAAGGGGATGTGAAAAGAGTTTATAAAAAGTTTAAGAGAAAGTTTGACAGGATTGCGATGCCTCTCCCGCACACAGGATATCAGTTTCTTAAGGAAGCCTTTTTTTGCGCAAAACCTGGGGCGATAATTCACATGTATGAAATTATTCACAAAGGAGATTATTCTCTCCCAGAATCGCAAATAATGGCGGAGGCAAAGAAGGTAAAGCGCAGAGTGGAGATAATTTACAAGAACAAAGTGCGTGAATTCTCTCCGACAAAGGAACAAGTCGTTTTTGATATTTTGGTGCTTGATTAATTTGCTTATTTGACTTTTTCCTTGCACCAAAATTAGTGTTTTAAATTATACCTTCCTAAAATTAAGTAGTTTTCGAGTGTATTTGTGGCTCTCTCAAAGGAATACGAGAAGGTTCTCGCTTCTATTAAAGTGGCTTCGGGGAATGATCCAAATAAACCTGAATTTCCACCGGAGAGTCCAAAATTTCCGTCTTCTCCAACATATCAGATAAAAATTCCTGGGTTCTCAAATGTTTGGCTTAAGGATGAGAGTGTAAACCCGACTGGTACACACAAGGATAGAATGGCTTGGGGATTGGTTGTAATTTATCGTGATTTTTTGCTTGCGAATAAGAGGGGGTAAGTGGAAGATGGTTTGCCAAGGCTCTCACTAATTTCAAATGGTTCCGCTGCAATTGCGGTTCAAACCATGCTTAGAAAATACCGGCTCCCGAATCTTAATGTGTTAATGGACGTTTCAACAAATAAAGAAATGATTGAGGCGCTTGAAAGTATTGGCTGTGATGTTTATACTTATGATTTGCATAAAAAAGCCTTGGGGTGGAAAGAGGTTTTAGAATTAACAAATAATGAGAAGGGGGGATATTACTTCCGCGGATGCGTTTGGCCCCACAACAACATTTTATGGTTGGATGAGCTATGAAATCCTAAATAGTTCTCCTGATTATTGTTTTGTTCCATTTGGTACGGGGAATTTGTATCAGAATATTTTGAATGTGAATAAGAGAGAGGTTTCAACAAAAGAACACGATCCGAGATTTTTTGGAAAACCTGAAGTACTTCGTAATTGCAGTTTCTTTGGGGCAACAACAAACAACCGTGAATCAAAAGCGGAGAAACTTTATGCCCCACACAACCCTTTCTCGCATTATAACGAGCAGTGGATACACATTTTCCGCTCCGCGGGGTATTGTAATGCGGAATCAGGAGTATATTTGATAAACGAGAATTGCTTAAATGAAGCGCTTCTCCTTGCGCAGGACATTGGGATTAATTGTGAACCCTCTGGTATTGCGGGTTTAGCGCTTTTGCTCCAAATGAAACGAAATATTCCAAGGGACAAAAAAATACTTATTGTAAATACTGGGAAGACGAAGATGCCGAAGTAGGCTTTGGGGTTACCCTTTTTGCAACCTCTATGTGAGTCTTTTTAAATTGTTGGAGTTCCAATTCCCTTGGTGAGCATTAATGGCATTGAATTTAATTATTTTGGGGCCCCCTGGAGCGGGAAAAGGAACTGTGTCGCAGGCAGTAATGGATAAGTATTCATTAGTTCAGTTATCCACTGGGGATTTGCTTAGGGCGGAAGTTGCTAGCGGTTCTGATTTGGGTAAAAAACTTGGGATAATACTTAATGCGGGCCATTTGGTTGGCGATGATTTGATGAGCGAGATACTTGAGAGTGACCTTGCTAAGAAAGTTTCACAAAAAACATTTAAAGGAATTATTCTTGATGGGTTTCCAAGGACTCTCCCGCAAGCAGATATGCTTGAGGGTATTCTAAAAAAACTCGGACAGAAATTAACTGGGGTTGTTTACATTGAGTCCTCAAAAGAGAGCGTGATTTATAGGCTTTCCTCAAGATGGTTCTGTTCAAAATGCAAAAAAATCTTTAATACAATAACAATGCCCCCAAAGAAAGTGGGAATTTGTGATGATGACGGCGCAAAACTCATTCAGCGTGATGATGATAAACCGGAAACAATCGGCAAACGTTATGACACTTTTATAGAAAAAACAAGTCCTTTGATTAATTATTACGAAAAGAAAGGCTTACTGCACAAGTATGATGGTAATGTTCCTCCCGTAGCCTCAATTGCTGCTGCGGAGAAAATAATTGAGGGTATTGCTGGTAAAAATTAGATTTTGAGAAAAGTAGTTGGGCTTTATTAAAGCTCAATGCTTTCTCCATTTTTTAGGAATTTGTATTTTAAATTATTTTTCTCAAGTTCTTCTTTCATCTTTTGGGCATCCCCAGGCAATTTTGGATTATCGTTGTGCATTGGTAGAACAAGTTCCGCGCCGGTTTCTTTTGCGAAGAGCGCTGATTCAAATGGTGACATGCATACCCCGTGGTTATTGAATGGAAGCAATATAACATCGCATTTGTATTCGTTTGGAAAGCAAATGGTGTCCGCGGTGTGGTAAATTCTTTTTTTCCCATTGTCAAGAATAAACCCGATTCCCTCATTCACTTCTTTCCCGCCCTTAAGCATCGGGGCATATCCATGTACTGCCTTAACCACTTCAACTTTTATTTTTCCAAGCGTGAGGGTGTCCTTTTCTTTTACTATCTCGAATTTAGTGTTAGGGTAAAATGCAGCAACTTCTTTTGTTGTAAAGATTTTTGTTTTTGGTGAAAGGATTTTTTGGACTACTTCTTCAGAGAAGTGATCAAAGTGTTTGTGTGTGGCAAGAATAAAATCAGGTTTCATCCATGCTTGGATAATTTTTTCATCAAGAAGCAAAGCGCTGGGGTCAATCAGGATTTTTGTACTCTCCTCTTCAATTAGGAAGCAGGATTGAGGAAATTTTGTTAGTTTCATAATAAGTAATTTACACGAAAAGGTTTTATTTGTGCCTTTACTTAATTGCGTCCCAAATAATATTATCTCTTGGGTTTACCACAATTCCTTTTGGAGTAATTTCCAAAGGGTGCGGGTTCTTGTCGTGTGTTGTTCCGCGCATCTTTCTAACAAATAGGCTTCTGTTTGGCGGGCTAAAGTATAGTGCAAGTACCCCATCAACAACAAATTCTTCTACCCCGAATGCGGAGTAAACATTTTTGTTTGACTGGGTTTCGGATGTTAGTAGGGTAGTGCATCCAAATGTTTTAAGTCTGTCAGTAAGTTTGAATAGTGTTGTTCGAAGGAGGCTAGTTTCCATGTACGCCCCAAAAACAGTGGTGGAGTCTATTACAAGTCTTTTAGCATTAATTGATTCAACCTCTTTTGCTATCTCATCTAATTGTTCAGTAAGTTTCTCTTCTACCCTTGCCCTATCCTTCATGAACTCCATACTTAATCTGTAAATGTTAAACATTCCCTGATCTTGTAGCGCCTTAATATCCCACTGAAAACTCTCCATATTCCAAGCAATATCGCGTACATTTCCTTCAAGTGTAACAAATAATCCTGGTTCGCCGTACTGTAGCCCGCCGTTGTATAAGTATTGTGTAGCAAGAATTGTTTTTCCTGTTCCTGGTCCGCCCGCAACAAGCACATTACTTCCTTTTGGTATTCCTCCGCTTAAGAGTTCATCAAGCCCCGGAATCCCTGTCTTTACTCTCTCCAAATTCACACCTTTTTTTCTATTATAGTGAGCATTTTCATATATTTAAAGCTTCTTTGTGGGGCGGCGAAGCGTTGGGTATGTTTTTTGCGGTTTAATAAGAATTAAAAACTAAGGGAGACTTACTATTATCATGCCTAAGAGTAAGAAGAAAAAAGCAAAGAAATCTATTCCAGTGTCAGAAAAGAAGCAGGCCGAGATTGTTCATAAAGTTGTTAATGCTGCAGAGCATGAGGCTGAACTAATAGAGCAAGCCGAGCAGGGATTAGCGCCCCAAGAGGAAGCCGCTTTTGAGCGTGATTATTCTAAAATGGATTTAGTTGATTTAATTGACCAACCAGCATGGAAAACAATTCTGCTTGATTTAGTTGAAACCGAGAAGATGGATCCATGGAATATTGATGTTGTGGAGCTTGCGGAGAAATATTTAAAGAAAATTAATGAGCTTGAGGGAAACAATTTGCGCGTTCCAGCGAACGCAATCCTCGCGTGCGCGATTTTAGTAAAAACAAAATCCAAGTATTTACGCTTAAGTTCTCTTGATGATGAGGCAAAAGGACGAATAATGCTTTCGCCAGAACAGAGAGCACTAATGCTTCAAGAAATTCCCGATCTTTTGAGTAATAGGATGGCGAGGGAAGGGAGAATTACTCTCGATGAACTTGTATCCAGTATTGAGGATATTATTCAAAGAACAACCCCAAAAAACAAAGCAGCGAGAAATATCCCAAGAATAGAAATTAATTTTGATTCATCCTCAATTGAAGAAAAAATAAAGGAAGTATTTGATGCAATAAAACAAAAAGCGGATTCGCAAGGAATAGTTTTGTTTAAGGACCTTGCGGGCTCAAGTGAAGTGGATGCGGTTGTTGAAACATTTATCCCGGTTCTCTTCTTGATGAACAATGGAAAAATCCTGGCGTATCAGAACGAGTTTTTTGGAGAAATATTTGTTAAATTGCTTGAGGGTTCAGACCCCGTGCAAGTGAAGTGATTTTTATGCGCCCAAAGTTTTTCCCTCCATCAAAACCTTTATTTTCTCCAGAGGAATTGAAGAGGCGCCAGCCAAGGAGAACCCCAATTGGAATAAATATTGAACTTGCGATTAGAAGGCGGAATGCGATGCTTGCCCCAGAGCGGGCAAAAAACGCCGAAGAAATGCGTGCGAGGAGAATAGCTGCAAAAAAGCAGCGGATGAAGAATATATTTTTTGGCCAGGGAACCAGAAACGCGATGGCTTTGCATGCAAAGAAACGTGCAAAGGATTTAGGTATAGTGAAGAAAGCACTTGCGGAGGTAAGGAAAAGAATTGATGCTGGGGGGACTAAATTTGCTTCCACTGATGCTCTTGTGCGTTTTATTAATGAGACTTGGGCACAGGACTTACCGCAACAAGGATTCGCTCATTAATAGAAGAGGAAAGAATTAATGTGACTAAATTTAGGATGCCGCGTGGGGATATAATTAGGGGAATAAAGAAAGGACAATAGCCCAAGTTTTGTGATTAGGCGTATGAAAACCCCCACTCTAACAGGCTTTGTTGAAAGTCCGTGTTTTTGTTTGTAAAGGGGCTTTTTTATGCCCCAATAGTGTTTAGGTTATTGGGGTTTGGAGAACCAATTGAGGTGGTTTCCTGATGAATTGTAAGTTGGTTAGGAAAGTTAAAGTTTTGCTCAAGCGAGCTAAGATGCCTGATTTTTTGCATCAGTTTGGTCCAAAGTGGTTTCCACTTTGGATG
>DYDN01000021.1 GCA_020717885.1 Candidatus Forterrea sp. | reverse complement strand
TAGGAGTACAAACTCCTATTTATTCCTTTATAAAGGATTTCTACAAAACCCTTACGAGCGGTTCTGTAGAAATCATACTTGCTTTTAAACTAGGTTTCCTTTTTTTGACAAATCGGGTTTAATTCTTGCCACTTTTGCGAGAAAATTTAAGCTTTATATATCATTTCTACAAAACCCTTACGAGCAAAAATGCCTGAATCTGCTTTGCAACTATTGGGATTCAATCCTTGGCGCAAGGAAATATCCAATTTTTGCTTCGCCTATCGAGTATGAAACCTTTGCAGGGGCATTACTCTTAAGGAATAAATCAACTTTTGTGTCAGAAGTTGCAGCTTTTAGCATATCCTGCAAATAATCAAGTGGGAACATACTCTTACACTCGCGCTTTACCCTTAACTCTGAGAGAGAAACTTTGTTTTGTTTAACTTCCTCATTCAAATTACCTTTAGAAGAATTTGCTTTAACAAAAAACTTGTCTTCAGAGCAGCCAAGAACAACGTGTGAACTTATTAGTGCCGCATCCTTAAACGCGCTCTGCAAAAATCCTGCGCTCACAATTAACTCAGCATCAAATTCAATTCTTGGGTTAGGAACATCAGCACTTGAAACATCAATCAAAGGAACTTGGAATGAGCGCTCAGCTATGCCCTTAAATGAAACAACCAAAAATGCTTTTTTTTCATCAAGAGAAAGAACTAGTTCGTCCCCTGCCTGCGCTCTTGATAACACCTGATTCAAATAATCAAGATCAAGTCCAAGCCTAGTATCAACCGCCTCAAATTTTGAGAAGGCTTTTTTTGGGAGCGAAAAATCAACCATTGAGATTTGGCTAGGGTCGGTTGCTTTAAGCTCAACCCCATTTGCAGAAATAACAAGCTCGGCCTCATCAATTAGAACGCTTATTGCCTCAATGCTTTTCTTAAAAACATCCGCCCCTTTTAGTATAAGTTCCATCATTAGCCGCCTTCTGATAAAGAAGGAAGCTCATTAGGTTTAAAAAACCCTAAGGGGGGTGCGAAAAAAAACATTACAAAAGCACAAAAGAAGAACCATTACAATTTCTTCTTCGCGCGTTCATAATCCAAGATCTTTCCAGAGGAATCAAGCTTTAGAAGCAATTTTGCACCCGCAATATTTGCAAGCACAAGGAAAACATCTCCTTTCGCATTAATATCCACTACATCAATTTTGCTTCCAAGCTGGGACTCAATCTTTGGTTTAAGCTTTTTTACGAGCAGAGACTTAAGTGTACTCTCACCCATCTTAATTTGGAGTTTCTTCTCAACCGCTATTCCTTTCTTTGGATCTTCTTTAAGGGAAAGAACCTTCTTTGCAATAACTATAGCATGCTTCTCTTCAGGAGACTTGTGCGAGTTCCACACAAAAAGGATTAGTATTACTACAATTAGCAAAATTATGAGCCCAAGCAAACCAATAGTTAGTTGAAAAACAAGCTCTTCGCCAAGCGAAAACCCAAAAAAATCAAACATGAAAAAAATAGGCTTTTAGAGAATAAAAACCTGCTTGCGAGAGAAAAAATTAAGTCATTTTTGGGGGAAAAGTGATAACAAACTTATTATTTTAAATGAGAAGCATCAACAGATTCCCTTAAAGTCGCTTGGCAAGTGCCCGCGAGAAATTATTGAAGAAAAATCATCCACAAGCCAAAGTTTTACGCACCCCACTTTTGGAATCATAAAAACTGTTTTACCTGCAAGCTCATCAACAGGAACCGGGTAAAGAGTAATACAGGATTTTTGAGAAAAAACTGAGCCGGTAGTGATTTTTCCACAATCCTCATCAAAAGTCTTGTTTGTTTGCATGTTATCCCCTTTTGTCAAAATGAAATCGCCATCAAGCGCGTGAATTAGAATTATTGCACGGTGAATAATTGGAAGCCCTGAGGGGTATGCCGTATATACTACAACCGAACCCTCGGTTTTTAGCGGAACCTCTTTTGCAATAGTTGAATCAGAATTAAAAAAAGTTATTGAACTAAGCTGGTTACCATTATACTGTACAGATGCAAAGTCCGCGACCGCAGTATTTCTAATATTTCTATCAAGCGACACCACTTCGCCGAAATTATCTGTCGGATTTACTTTTGCAAGAGTCATCACATCACCCCTAAAGAAAGTTTGCTCCATTGAGGCTGAATAAACAATCACAAGCGGGGTTGATGTTTGGAGGAGCGCGCCCAAAATCGCATAAATTGCCGCGGCGAAAATAAAAGCGAAAACAACATTTACAACAAACTCTAATAATTCTGAATCTGAAACTTTTTTCACTTGAGGAATTACAAATAAATCAACATAAGTAAATGGGTCAATCCATTTTAGAAAAGCAAAACGAGAACGCACACCTGACAAAATGGACTTTGGGCCCTCAAGATAAGATTTTTGTTTTTTCTTTGGAATAAACTTTGCCATAAAATATGAAACAAAAAAACAATTTATAAACCGCACAGCAAAACGCATAGGCTATTTAGAGCGCGAGCCGATTAATTGGTCTTACTCTTCCATAAACAAGCACAGCAAGGAGTATTACGAGCAAATAAATAAATCCGAGACCGTAGTAAAGCCAAGACATTAGCGGATCAGAGTTACCCACTATCCCAACTGATTCCATTATCGCGCCATACGCGACAGAGAAAATTGCGAGACCCGAGAGGAACAAAACATCCTTAATCAAAACCCCCGCGCCATGAGTAAAAAAATCTCTTTTTGCAACCATTGCGGAGAGAATTGCCCCAGCAAGCGCACCAAAAACATACCCTAGTAGTTCAGGGGGCCCATGACCCACAAGCATACTTTGAAACATCCCCGCCCATTTAACATGCGCGCCAGAAAGAAAGGTTTCGCCAAAAAATATTCCAAGGATTGAGGCGTTCCACGCAATAATAAAAATTGCCCCAACCCCATAAAGCAGGGAAAGTACTACCGTGAAAATTAATACTCCGGCATTATTCTCAAAGATGAAGAATGTGCAGGAAGAAAAGCTGCTGTTTGTGGATAAACATGCGTTCGTTGCCATTGCGGAGGCACGGCCAGCAATTGAAAATGGGGTGTTACCATTGCACTCTCCTGAAATTCCGCAGAACGCCTTAATCTGCTCATCAAAAATAATTGGTTTCATTTCAACCGGCATAAAAGCGTACGCAAGAGCAAAAGCGACAATTATTCCTACAAAAATCCACACATAAAGCATTATCACATTAAAGTGGCGGGCAAAAAAGTTACCGAATTTTCTATGAACGACCATTTCCTCGGCCTCCTCATCCGCAAGAACATTAAAAACAAGAGGAACTAACCCGATTGTAACAAATGCTACCGAAAGAACTGAGGCATGAGCAGGGAAAAGCACCCCCGCAAAGTAAATTGCCCCAATCGTGATTATTATCGCAAGAAAAAAGACAAAAACGGGATGTTTTCGAATATTCTCCTCCCCAATAATTGATTCTAGAACCATTGCTACCACTTGATTTATAACCCTTATTATGAAATTATTCCTTAACCAACAAAAGACGCTTTTTTGGTATAAAATACTATTGGTGAGGAAATGAATCTAAAACAAAAAATTGTTCTCCCTGGAGAAAGCATAACTACTGAGGAAGAATACTCCGCAGGAAAGAATACTTATTCTGATAAAGGAATCATAAGAGCAACCGCAACTGGCGAAGCGGTACTTGATGATGTAAAAAAAGAGGCACGCATAAGCGGGAAGAGGGTAGAAAGACTCAGACAAGGAGATATTGTTGTTGGAAGAGTAATGCTTGTGAAAGAATCAACAGCAGTAATAGAACTCCTAAGCGCAGAAGGCGGCAAAAAAATAATGGGAATAAAAACAGCACAATTACCTATCAGAAATGTTTCAACTGAATACGTGGCGGAACTAAGAAAGGCAGTAAAAATCGGGGATCTTGTTAGAGCAAGAATAGAAATGGCTAGTCCCCTAGCAATTGATTTACTTACAAGCGAAAAGGGACTCGGAGTAATAAAAGCATACTGCTCAACTTGCAGAAAAGAAATGCAATACTCAAATGATAAATTAATGTGCCTTGACTGCGGAAGCTCAGAAGAAAGAAAATGGTTTGAAGCAGAACAAAAACCACGCGAATTTGCCCCAAGAGAAGGGGGCTTTAGAAGCGGTGGAGGATTTAGGGGAGGAAGAGGAGGCTTTGGCGGACGCGGAGGATTTGGAGACAGAAGACCAAGATTCGGCGGCGACAGAAGCAGAAGTGGAGGATTTGGGCATAGCAGCGGCGGAGAAGGAAGAAGCTTTGGCGGCCATAGTGCAGGCGGAAACCGCGGATTTGTGCCAAGAAGAGATAATAGAAGCTTTGGACAACAAAACAATTTTTAAGGCATAATTGGAAAACAACGTATTTTTTGAAGCGCCAAAACAGCATTTTTAATGGTTTGTTTTTGAATAATTTGTAGGTGAGTTAAATGAAACTAGAAATATTGTCAAACGAGAAAAACCACTTGGAATTTTACATTGAAGGCGAAAGACACACACTGCCAAACCTCTTAAAGGAAAAAATCGGTTCAATGGAAGGAGTGGAATTTTGCGCATACAGACTGGACCACCCGTCTGACAAGAGAGCAAAATTTGTTGTAAAAACTTCCGGAAAAGCCCCTAAAAAAATTCTTGAAGATGCTATTAAGCAGGTCAAGGAAGAGCTCGCTGAATTCAAAAAAGAATTTGATAAACTTAAGTAGAGTTGAATAGAATAAATAAAAAGAGAAGAACTTAAACTAAACTATTTTTTCTTCTTTTTCTTTTTTGCCACACTTGATTTCTTTACCGCGGAATCAACGTAAGTCTTGAGCAAATTTTTGTATGGTGCAAGAGTTGCGGGAACCGCGGGTTTTTTTGCCCCTGTTGAATCAGCAAAACTCTGCGCAAGTCTTGTGAACTCAGAAGGGAAAAACACTTTACTGCCCTTACTGTTTGCCATCCCCTCAATTGCTTTAATGTAATAATATGCTAAAGCTTTCTCGTCAAGCTTTGAAGTTGCCTCGCGCACTGCATCAATCTCGGCTTTTTGCGCAAGTGCTCTTTCCATTCGGGCAAGCTTTTGCTGAACCGCAGCCTTTTCATCGTGCATTGCCTGCAAAATTGTTTCCGGAATCTCAATATCACTAATCTCAATTGATTCAATCGCAATACCCCAATCCTTTGAAACTTGCGCCAAGTTCTCTTTTATTTTTGCGTTAATAACATCAATACTTGAAATTGCGTCGCTTAATGGAACCGAACCAATAACATCACGAAGAGAAGAAACAATAAATAACTGTGAAGCCTGAACATAATCCTCAACCTCAATCACTGAATTAACCACACTCTGATTATCTTTTTTGACTTTTAGGTAAACAATTGCATCAACAGTAATTTCTATTCCATCTTTTGTAACAACATGCTGTTTTGGAACATCAATTGTTTTAACACGCAAATCAACAGGATCATAGTGCTCAATAATCGGCCAAACCCATGCCCAGCCAGGACCCCCAACACGATTCACTTTACCAAAACGATAAATTACAGCTCTTTGATAATCAAGGAGCTGGAGGATAAAATCATATTTGTAAATAATCCAAACAAAAACTAAAAATGCCGCAATCCACACCGCGTTACTTAGAACAGTGTCCTTAAAGACAAAAAGAGCATACGCCCCAAAGGCGATTAGAGCAATAAGAAAGAGAAAAACTAGGTACTTGAAACTCGCTGCAGCCAACCCAACTTCACCTAAGTAAATTATACAGTTATCCTTTATATATAAGATTATTTCTAATGTTATTTATATACATTCTGGAAAAGCTTGGACGCTAGCCAGAACCCAGAAATAAAGTGATTTTAATGAAAAAGAAAGTATTTGTAGTCTGCATTGACCGGGATAATGACCTGGGAAGAAAAACTAAGATACTTGGGCCCGTAATCGGGAGGGAACGAAACCTTGAAGCAGCACAAAAACTTGCACTCGCTGACCCAAGCGAAAGCGATGCAAACACAATGTTTGCGGCAGTAAAAAAACTTGATGAGGCGCAAAAACTCTACAAAAACGCTGAAATTGTTACCCTCACCGGAGCTGGAAAAATTGGGCTTGAGGCGGATAGAGAAATTGGAAGACAGCTTGATAAATTGCAAAAAAACTTTTTAATTGACGGATGGATTTTAATTACTGATGGGGCGGAGGACGCACAAGTTACCCCCCTTTTGCAATCAAGAGCAAAAATAATCTCAACTGAACAAGTAATAATAAAACAAGCGGCGGCAGTAGAGTCAACATTTTACACTATAAAAGAAGCACTACAGGACCCTGGAGTTGCAAGACTCATACTAGGAGTACCAGGAATTATATTATTACTTTACTTTGTACTCGGAATAGCTTCCTTTCAAGCGATTGCGCTCGTTGCGGGGGCATACTTGCTCCTAAAGGGATTTGGAATAGAGGACAAGATATTTTCCTTCGTAAGACTTGTTTCAAACAGCTTGTCAGAACAAAGAATAAGTTTTGTAATGTATGTTGCAGCAATAATTCTTCCGCTAATTGGAATTTGGATTATTTATTTAAAAATTATGTCCTCAGAATTTATTGATGTGGCAATTGATTCTGCAGGCGCGGCAAGAACTGCTTACCCCTTCTTTATGTTTGCAGCACTAATTGCAATCGCGGCAGGGGGAACTGATGCGGTTTACGCTAAAAAGGCATATAAAATCGGGAATTATTTAATTCAAGCGGTTTCAATCATCTGTGTGTGGGCAATAATTGATGCAGGAACACTTGTGTTCCTCCGGCAAGCAGAACTCTCTTGGCTCCCTGCAAACATAATGCTAAGTTTCATTATACTCATAATCGCACTAAGACTTGGGAAAGTATTTGATGTTCGGGAAAGAACAACAAAACTCTTTGTCGGGCTAAATGCAATGGATGAAGCGGGTAATTATTTGGGAAAAGTTGTTGAAGCAAGCAAAATCAGAAACCTAATAATAATACAGGATCCAAAAACAAAAAAGAAAACCGAAAAGAAACGAAGCGAATTTACACTAAGCCAGGGAAGAATAGTTGTCAATGCTTAAACGGCTTAATTTCTTTAAGGTGCAAAAATGCTAACCCATATTGTAATGTGGAAACTCAAAGAAAATGCTGAGGGAAACTCCAAACTGAAAAACGCGGAGCTAGTGAAGCAAAAACTTGAAGGTCTTAAACAGCAAATTCCCGAAATTATAAAAATTTTGGTTGGGATATCAAAAAAGATGAACAGGCGTTTGATGTGGTGCTTTACTCTGTGTTTGAAAACGAGAAAGATTTGCAAATCTACATGAATCACCCGGAGCACAAAAAGGTTTCTGATTTTATTTCAAAAGTGAGAAGTAAAAGGGTTTTTGTGGATTATGAAAAATAAACTTGTTCAAAAATATGTTATGGACAAGTAAAATTCAGTTCTGTTTCGCAAGCACGGGTTTTCCAATTAATTTCTTTGACACTTCCGCAAGATCGGATTTCGTGTAAATTACTCTGCTTAATTCCTTTAGAAAAGCTTTCTTCTGAGGAGAATCATCAAGCGCAACCTCAAGAACCCGCATTAAGTTTGAAACAGGAATTATTTTTACTTTCTCAGACTCTTCCTTTGAAATAACAATATCGGCTAAATTGCTTTTTGGGACAATTATTTCCTTAAAACCAACTTTAATTGCGGCGCTAACTTTTGCTGAAACCCCCCCAACAGGAAGCACTTCCCCGCGCACTGAGAGAGAACCGGTCATTGCAACGCTTTGACGAACCGGAATATTCTCCGTTGCACTAATTACTGCAGTAGCAATTGAAACACTAGCAGAATCCCCCTCAACACCTTCGTATGTCTGGAGGAATTGAATGTGAATATCGTTTAGGAAATCTTTCCCGCTAATCTTTTTGAAAATAACTGAAACATTCTGCACGGCTTCCTTTGCAATCTCCCCTAACTTTCCTGTCGCAATTACTTTACTCTCATTCTTTGAACTTGGAGGAGTAACCGCGGCTTCAATCGGGATAATGCTCCCCGCGCTTCCGTCGCCGAAAACCGCAAGGCCATTAACTCTTCCAACAATTTTTCCCTGCGTTAGGAAAACTTCATAATCTTTCTTTGTATCAATCATCTTGTCAACAATCTGATTCTCAAGAGTTTTAGCACTCATCTTTGCCTCAAACACATCCTGGCGAAGAACAAGAGGGTGCCCATTTTCTTTTGCAATATCCCCTGCTGCGCGAACAAGACCCCCAAGGTCACGAAGTTTAAGAGTGAGTTTTCCTTTGTGGTCTGCTCTTCTGCGCGCCTCAAAAATAATTTCTTCAACCGCGGCTCTGTCAAAATGAGGAATTTTTCCGTCCTTAATAACTTCCTGCGCAATGAACTGCCCTAGTTTTGCGCGATTCTTATCAGTATCCTCCATATCCACATTCATATAACATTCATAACCATACCCGCGAATTCTTGAGCGAAGAGCGGGATGAACTTTCCTTAAGTCCTCATAATTCCCAGCCGCAACTAAAACAAAATCACATGGAACCGGATCCGTTCTAGTCATTGCGCCGCTTGAATTCTCACTTTGACCAGTAATAGAATATTTTTTTTCCTGCATCGCGGTTAAGAGCTCCTGCTGAGATTTATGGCTTAGAGTTGCTATTTCATCAATAAATAAAACTCCCCCGCTCGCTCGGTGAATCATTCCGGGTTCAACTCTCAAATGAGGAGGAGTACCAAGGCCGCCTGAATTATGCACCAAAATATCCTCAACGAAAAGGTTGCCGGTTTCGGTTGTAACATTATAAACGTAACCCTTGTGCTGGCGCTTGGAGATTTTTGGATTAAACTCGGAAACCGATTTGTTCAACGAAAAAGCTTTTTCTGCAGACATAACAATATGTTCGTTCAAAAACAATTAAATACCTATTTGAGAAGAGAACAAACGCTACCTAAAACACGTTTTTGTGAAAAGAAACTCTTTCATCACTTGTTGTTTTAACCGAAAACTATCCGCATGCTTAAAGTGGCCCGAGTAAGAGCTAAATGAAGAGCGAAAAGCTTTTTCTTCAAAAGAACCCTTTTCAAAAAAGAACTTATTACTTTCTAAAAGCGCTTCATTTGCCGCTGAAAGCCTTTTTTTAAAGTTGAGCAAAACTCTTTTTCTAACAAAAATACTCCAAGGTTTTGTAATGTATCCTAAAAAATCAATTCCATTGGTTACGGGCAAAAGCGTTGCCTCATTTTTTAGGTTAAGCAATAAGCGCATTTCTAAGAACTCTTTTATTTTCCAAAAATACCCTAATAATTCTTCTTTGTTTTCTGATAATAAAATAAAATCATCAACATACCTTACATAATACCTGCATTTCAATTCTTTTTTTATAAACTGGTCAAGCTCGTTAAGGTAAACGTTTGCGAAGAACTGGCTGGTATGGTTCCCTATTGGAAGCCCCTTGCCTTTTTCAACATTAACCAAGGATTTGTGGCTCGGCACCAGCCCGCTAACCCATTTCGGGGACTTTTGAGTGTAATTGCTTGCGGGGTCATGAAAAATTGTTGTTTTTGTAACCCAAAGGAGTTCTTCTTTGAAGTTTCCGTCCCACAAATTGCTTTGTTGAACCTTTTTTTCTATTATAGAGTAAAGGATTCTTTTGTTGATGCTCATGAAAAAATTGCTTATGTCTAACTGTAGAAAATATGCCCTTTTTCTGCCGCAATTACCCCCAATTACTTTTCTTGTGTTTCGCTGTAAATGCTTAACCGCTTTGTGCGTTCCTTTTCCCTTCCGGCAGGCAAAACTATCGCTTGAAAAGGCTGATTCGAAAACTTTTTCAAGCGCACTAACGATTATGTGGTGAATGATTCTGTCGCGAAAATCCGCGGCGAATATTTCCCTTGGTTTTGGGTTTAAAACAGTGAAACAAACAGAACGCCTTGGCTCGTAGGTTTTGTTATTTAAAGCTTGGTACAACTCTTGCAAGTTTTGCTCCAAGTTTTCTTCAAACTTTAAAGCATTTACCGTGTTACGCTTTCTTTTTCTGCAATTAACATAACTGCAGTAAATGTTTTCAAAACTAAACAGAGCCAGGATTTTTTCTTTTTCTGAACGAACGCAACGGACTGAGTTTTCATTATCCTTATTGTTGTTGTTGACATTGCCATTATTCGGATTGAATATGTATGCGTTTGACGCGTCCCACGGAAGGGACGTTGTGCGCGGACTATTCATAGCCGGTGCCTCAACGGCAAAAATCCGGCAGTTTTTTTCACCACGCGGGTTGTCCGCATCAAAAAGAAACCTGCTATCACTTTCTTTCCAAGGAGAGAAATTCTGAGCCGTTCTGTCTTTGCAAAGCATTGCTCTGCCCCACTAACTTTGTTAATGAGAGTAACTTTTGGGAACATTTTTTATCGCCTTTGTAATGGGTTTATTTTTGGCTGTTAAGCCATGCTTGGGATTGTTTCGCCAAATCAACTACTAAACCAGAAGAGTATTCATAAGAGGAGAATTTTTTGAAAACGCCGACCTCTTTGCATAATCGGATAACTAGTTTTAATTCTTCTACCAAGGCAACTAATTCCTGAAGAGATTCTTTCTTTTCAAGCAAGGAATTCAAACGCATTATTTGGCAGGCAATCTGCCGGCTCTTGTTCCTTAAATCAGTTCCAAGAACGTATTTATCGTAGCGGGAAAATCCTTTGACAAGCTTTTCGAAATAAACACACAAATCAAAGGCTTTTTTGTAAATCGGTAAGTAATCATAGCGAGCCAAAACATCACCCCAAATTTTTTTGCGTGCCCTTTCGGGCACTCATTTCTTTCCCAGCATAACTTTCCTAACTAACTACTAAATTATCAAATCATCAAATTATCAATTTTCTGAACGAACGCAACGGACTGAGTACACATGAGCCTTAGGGGCGTAGCTGACATAGCCATTAGCCGGACGGAATAAGTATGCGTGTGACGCGTCCCACGGAAGGGACGTACTCGTCCAAGTCCAGTCTCCATAACAATCAGTAAACTGTTTTACGCAAGCAAAACTACCCCCATTATAAGACGCCCCAAAATCAAACTGCGTAAAAGCTTCAGAAATAGTGGGCAGACGCCAATTACTAAAACCACCAGTGGTTAAACTATTACAATAATCCATCGCAGCATTCCAATTCCTCCCACCAATATGCGTGTTCTGCCACATAAGTTTGAACCAGTAGTCATGGACGACACTATTGCCACCACCAAGCGTTTCAGCGGAAAAACGGTTAGTATCAAACATATTCCTATCAGAATCCAGCGCAGCATCCTGATTGACTTTGATGCCCCCGGTGGAACAAGAAACAAAACCATTATTTGCCGCATTAGAACACAAATTAGCTCCTGAATGTAAACCCAAATAACCGGTTATTCCAAAAATACTTACTTTGCTAGAGATATTCTTTGCATTCAAATCAGAATCAATCACATTCAAATCAGACGCTGAATAAACCCCTGCATTCATATGATAACTATCAGCACTCAAAGACTGAGAACCACCATAAGAAGGACACTGATTAGCCAAATTAGCTTGAGTCGCATAATAATTCCCACAACTAAAAGC
>DYDN01000020.1 GCA_020717885.1 Candidatus Forterrea sp. | reverse complement strand
AACATCCACAAACAAATGGAAAACTAGAACGATGGTGGCAAACCAACAAATTCTTGAGCAACCATTTCGGCTCACTGCAAAAAGGAATCAAATATTACAACGAAAGAAGACCACACATGAGTTTGAACACAGACATTGCATTGGTAACACCAATGCAAGCGTTCAACCAAAAAATGAGGTCATAAACATGGATTTTGAAGAAAAGCTAATAAACGAGAACAACCAACTAAAACCAAGAGAGGACATTAAATCAGGACAACACACCAAAGCAAAAGTGGTGCTATGAGGGTGCCGTAAAAATGAAATTTAATGGAGTATTGTAATAGAAATCCCAAAAACGAGTCTATGTGTAACCAATAAATACCACTAAAAACTTACTTGAAGTAAGATACGTAAAAAGCCATTTGATTTTCGGAGAACGAAATAATGATTGAACTAATTGCATATTTTCTTGCAGGGAGTTTCTCGCTTGGGTACGGCGCAGCAAGAGTGGGTTTTCCACAAGTACAGCAATTTGATTCCTTACGAAAAATAGGGATAGGATTTGCTTTTGGGCTCATATTTTTTGGGGTATCCGCGGGGCTTACATATATTACGGGGAACACAGGAACATTTTTTTTAATAGCCGCATTTGTAACAGGAATTTCTTTTATTGGACTTCTTGCAAAAAGAGTATTTTTGGGCGAAGAGGATGCAGAAATAATTATGCCAAAAAAAGGGTACGCGAAACTACCACAAGAGGGGGGCTATATTGAACAACCCACAACTGCGCAAGCTGAATCACAAAAACCGGCAATTACTTTTGAGCAAGGGTTAATGGTTAAAACAAAAGGTAAAGAGGACAATGAAGAGGCGCGGGTTTTTAAAGAAAAAGAGAGTAATATACTCGGAACAATAAATGCGACAACTAATCGCATTGAAGAAGCGGATTTAGAGAAAAAGAAGAAAGAAGCGCTTGAGAGACTAAGAAAATCAGCAAGGCAAATTGAGGATGCGAATAAAGAAGAAAGTGATGATGAGGAAGAAATGCTAACCGCAATGGATGAACAATTAAGCAAGGGAGCAGAAGAATATTAAATTTTTTTGAAGAATGTTTTGGTGAGAATATGGCTGAAAAAATCCCAAGAAGAATGATGAGGTTTCAACGCAAAAAGGGGGCGGAAGAACAGAACTACTCTGGAAATGAGAATTACCGCCAAATGCCGCAAGATGATGCTTTATCCGCAAGCGGTCAAATTCCTTCAATGAATTATGAGGATGTGGCTTCCTCAAAAAAAAATGAACAGGAAAAAAAGAAGCAGGCACAGGAGAATCTTGAAAAAATCGCGCTTGGGAAAGTTGAGGAATTCAAAAAACAATACAATAGGATGCCAAGCAAAGAAGAATCAAACCAAATGGCAGAGAGCCTTTACTCACAATTCAAAGATACTAATATGGAAAATATTTCACCAGGGGACTCGGGAGAGGAAATGGGAAATGAGAACAAGCGAGGAAGACACCACGAGCACATGGGGGAGCGAAACTTGGAGAAGGCACGCGGAGCACAACAGGGAGTAGCGCAAGCAGGCCCCCCACAGCAACAACCAAGTATTACAAATACTGACCTTAAGGCACTACTTGGAGAAGAAGGAAAAAAAAGCAAGAAAAGTGTTTCTGATGAATTTGATTTAAACCTTGATGAGGGAAATGACGAAGCGAATAACACAAGTGCGGCTGCAAGCGAGGAAATTGGAGAAATAGAGGATATTGAAATCGGGGATAAATCTATTTGCCCTAATTGCGGCAAAGAAACCGAACAAATAATCTTTTGCGCAAAATGTGGGTTCTCTTTTTGTGAGAAGTGCTCAAAAAAAGAGGGCACAAAATATATTTGCCCAAAGTGCGGAACAAAGAACGAAGCTTAATTCTTCCAGAAAAAAGTTCTCAATATTTTAATTTACTATAATTAAGGAGACCCATTTGGACAAGGCTCCAAATCACAAATATCTGGGAGCGTTGGCGAGAGCGGATTAAGCACAGTACAGCCAAGTTCGGAAGCGGCATTAGTTGGGTCTTGTAAAATCCCAACTTTTTTTGACACCCAAACATGCAAACCAATTATGTATGGGGAAGTATTACCAAGTCCAGTTCCAAGCGTAATTTTTCCTAATGCAGAATCAATTTGCCCAACATAAGGGAAAACATTTTTCTCAAGGGCTTTATTGTTTGTTGGTTCGCAGGAATAAAAAACCCTTCGCACTATTGGGGTGTTTCGGCCATTAATTACCTCATAACGATAGAACTTATGCGTAGAAAGAATTAATGCGAGGTAAGTACTTGAGCCTTGAACAGTACTCTCCCTTGAAATGTAAAACGCATAATCAACGGAATCATCAAATGGTTTTAGTACGGAGTATAGCGTATTTGCAATCGCGATTTTTGTCTGCGTGCCAAGCTTTCTGTTCTTTGAAAAATCCTCTTTTATTAACGCAAGTAAATAATCATATTCCTTTGAGCCGCCCGGAGTGGGGGTACTTGAGAGGGAAGAAAGCGAGGAAGAAGAAGGGTTTCCCACAATTACCGCGGAGCCATCACGCATAACATTAATGTAAGTAATAACTTTTAGGGAATCCATCGCAAAATCGGCGGAGTAAAATGAATTCAATAGGTTTTCTGTTCCAAGCCCATAATTCACCGCGAAATAAAATAATCCTGTGCAAATGGTTGCAACAATTGCGATGAAGAATAGAGAATCTACTAATGCCGCCTGCCCTCTTTGGTTCATGTGTAATCTCCCACTAATCATTCCCACACCACCATCGCCATTACTCCTGGAATAACCAAGTACTCGGTGACAGTTGCCCCATTAACTGTTCTTGTAATTGCCTGCTGGACCGCAACAGGATAATACCTTAGAAGATAAGTTGTTTTTGCGTTTTGGGAGAAAGGACGAGCGCCTATGTGTTTATACACGCAAAAATAATTTTGCATTGAACCAGCAAGGGAAGCACTAAGTATTGGGTTATTAGGATCCGGTCCATTATCTTGAAGACTTAGCAGGTCAGTAACTGTTGTGCGTAAATCTGAATCCGCCCCATATATTCCAACCATAAAATTGTACGGGAAATTCTTTCCACTCACTGTTCGGCACTTCTTCATGAACTGGTCAATGTTCAAAATTAATGAATCCCCCTTTATTTCACGCGCAGCGGAAGTCATTTCTATTTGCTTATTTATAAAAAAATTCTTTGAATTGTATGTATCAAGTGTGAGAGTGAAAATTGAAAAGAAGAGCAAAAGCGAAATTACGAGAGGGACTAAGGAGGGCAAATCATCTCCAATCGGACCAATGAAACCGCGCTTTGAAAGTGCAACGCGTCTTGTAAAAGGTTTTGTACACACACCCACTAGCATCCCCCTCCGCTTGCGCTTGTGACTTCTGGGAATAAACAGGAGCAGTCACGCAAAGTATATGCTTTTGTTGAGACTTCATATGAGCCGCTTGAGGGAACAATACTTGAAACTAGCCCGCTTGTAGTGGTTACTTTTGTTGGAACAAAATTATCAACTACATTTGTGGAAATGTTAAAGCAGGAGCGGACTAAATCTGTTTGGCTTGTTTTATTATCCACTTCAAGCAAATGACACCCTAACCTTAGGACATCCCTTACACAATTATTTGGTTCTCCTGAAGTTGAGCATGGAATAATGTACATTGTTTTTCTTCCCCCAATAACTTCTTTTAGCGCAACAAATGCATTTGGCGTATTTGATGCTACCCCTGTCTTTGAAGCGGCTCTTGGATAAATGGTTATTACCTTATTATTTCCCCCATTATATGCTACTCCAATATCAGTCATTTCAAGGAGATAATTTGGGTCAACTAAAACAAACTCAGCATCAGAAACAAGCGAATCCGCGGCGAGAGGAATTTTTTTTGAATTAGGATTATTGTTGTGTTGGGAAACACGAACAATTAGTTTATTGAATACTTGGTCGGTTCCGTTGGTACCAGAAACACTCGCGCTTCCGCCGGGCTGTTTTGAAAACTCAAGATCATAAAAAACTGGTTCATTCATCATCCCGTATGTGAGCCTATCTGGGATTGAGGTAAATTTATCCGAGCAAAGTAAATCATTACTCAATTGGTCGGAAACTAATTTTGCATTCGCAATTGCAATTGTTTGCGCCTGCTGGGTAATGCTCACCCCTGAAACGAAATTATAAAACAAAAGCGCAACAACGGCGATGCCTGTTGCAAATAGAAGCATTTGCATTTTACTCATTATGAATCCAAGCAATTAAATCACCGCGCAACAATTAGTGCCGCTTTAACGCTAATAGAAGGAATTCACTACTAAAAAAGCTTTTCTAGTAAGTGAGTGAAGCCACTACAAACCAAATTTATGAGTGTATAACTACTCCGCTTGATTTGTAGAACACGCAAACATTAGGATATGTTTCTCCAGCCGCGGAAATATTTCTTGTAATGTATGAACCAACTTGTAGCGCGCCTATACTAACTGGGTCAATTGGCCCATAATCTGCGGAATCCGGCCCTTCAATTTGACCGCAATCAGTTGTGGCAAATGTAGTGTACTGCGGGAGTTCAAGGCATTTTTGCCTAAATGCGCCGGGAACATTTGGATTTGCAAATGTCATCACATAACAGGAATCGGAAGGGTAACCGCATCTATTTGCGCAAATCTTTGAGTCCTTCTCCACATCAATCTTTAGTATTGTTCCCTTTGATTCAAAACAACCCCCATGCGGGCTGAACATGAATTTATTAGAACTCTTTCTTGCAACGGTATCTTCTAATTTTATTTTAAAAGTCGTCATTTCCCTCTCAACGGAATTAAGGCATACTTCTCTTGAAACGCTGTCAAGCACTTGGTAGCCCACGATAATTACAAATGTCATGATAATTACTGCAACAAATAATTCAAACGGAGCGCTTGCCTGAGCCTTTTGTCCATTGGGCAAAACCCTCGGGAAAAAAGAGCCTTTGGCGTGTGCTCGCGTACCATCAGGCAGAATACGAGGAAATAGGCGTTTTGTTAATGATAAGTTTTTTTTCTGCACAAAAACCACCCTATGCGAACCGTTTTACTTTATTTAACCTTTGCTTAGTTCAGCTCAAATTAATAAAATTAATTCACTTGCCAGTAGTCTTTGGAATGGTTTTTTGCGCGGATTGGAACATTGGTTTTACTACCATTACAAGCAATAGGGCCGCTATTGCAAACACGAGGATAAGGTAAACGGTGCCAAAGCTTGAGTCGGCGTCCTCTTCAAAGAAAACTGAGTCCTTTGCGAATAGCCCGCTAGCGGAAATATGTTTCATAAAAAAAAATAGGGAAAAGAAGTATATAATACTTCTTTTCACATTCAAAATCAATTAGTTCTTTGGTCTTATTAATATTATTGCGCAGCAAGGGCTAACATCCCCGCAGTCTGCTGTTGGTTCAAATGAATAACTGCTGAAAGAAGAGCTTTGTGATAGCACGCTAATTGAGTTTGACAGCGCTCCCTCATTTTGCTTGCAGTTAACTATTGCTTGAACTTTTTTCTCTGTAGAACCTGTATATAGAACTGATTTTCCATCATCTGAAACTGAGATAGTTGTATCGTCCCTAAACTGTCCCTTCATAAAGAACAATGAACCTACATCAAGCCCTGTTTGTGATGAAATATCATCCGAGCTTACTTGTGCGCCGTTCTTAAAGGAGAATACATTACTTGTTGTCTGCCCTGATACGCCAACTGTTTTTACGGCAGTAGAAATAGCATCCTTTGGATTTGATGTTACTCCTGTGTTAACATTGTTTATTACCATCAGCAAAATGATGAGGATAGCAAATGCAACAACACCCGCAATCATCAGCTCAAATACACTGAAAGCTTGTCCTTTTTGATTAAGCACAAAATCACCTTGCATAAGAAACGACAAAGTAGTATTTAAACCTAATGAGTTGCTTTGGCAAGAATATCAATTCCTTGGGCAATTAGTAGCATCATCCGCTGTGAGGGCTTTCCCAAATAGAACTTTACAGCAAACACAGCAATTAGTTGGATCATTTTGGTTTGTTGGGTCGCATGTACGCGAAACACATTTAGCGGAGACTTTTACATTAAATCTGCTCAAAAACTCTGCTACATCGCGGCCATCAGATACATTCATTGAGGCTTTTGCTACTGAATCAAATTCAAAGCACTTCTCGCTAATATTAGTCCAGGATTCAAGGTCAAGGGTGGAGAAGGTCTGCCCTTGAGCAAAAGTTAATTCCTTTGAGTTAAACACCATCCCGTCAGGGGATTGAGAAGAAGAAACCACTATGTCACGAAAATCTGAAACGGATTGATTTAGTGAGAGCCTATCAAATTGGGAGAGCGAAGAAACAATAATAATCAGAATTGCGAGGCCGATAGCGGAGTCAATCATTAAACGAAAAACTGATTCCGCCTGTCCCTTATTTTCCTTAAACAATAATTCAAACATCAAATCACATCAATCCATTCCTACTTCTAAGTTCAACTCATACTTTCATAATGCCACTTCTTACTTCAGCCCATTACCATTCCTATTGCGAAGTTCGCTACTATTGTTGTCACTAAGTAAATTGCCATTGCGATTGGGAGGGATTTGGCAAGGTTTATTTTGAAGAGCAAACTATTATCCTCTTTTATTTTTGTTGTAAAGAAAGTGAGGATTATCACAATGAGCGCAACGTATATTCCAATTATTATTAAATAATCTCTTGGAGTGGCAAAGGATTTGAATGAATCAATACTAACCTTAAATATTGAGCCTATGTTACCTGCATTTCCAACAACATTGCCCACTCCGGAATTAGAAATTGTTGAGGCGGCGTCCTGCGCACCCATTGCCTCTGGAGAGGCTACTACACTAGCGAGTGTCATTATTACAACTTTTTGAAGAGCCGTAGTTATACCAAGCACCATTGGGGCGATAAAGAGGGCCATTGTTTGCATTGTTGTTGTTACATCAGAAACCATGTCGCTTAGGGATTTGTTTACTTTATCCATGTTCTCCATTTGGAGTGAGAGAGACATGAGTGTTCTTGAGGCAACCTCAACACCAAGAGTTACTGAGTCAACCAAAAGACGCATTGCGGTTGTTAGTGTTTTTGATGGGATTCCTTTCATTGCACCATACACTGGATCAAATACCGCGGTTTCAAGGGGCAGACCCATGAGTTCAATATTCTCAACAGTTTTTCCAAAAATTCTTTTACTAATTAATAAATTCGGGAGGAATTCTTTTGCTTGTTTGAGGGCATTCTCAACCGGCTTATTTTCTCCCATTCTTGAGGCAATCATATACATTGATTCCTTGAACTCATCCTCCATCTGAACGATTTGGAGCTGCGCATTTCGTTTGTAAATATTCCTATAATACAAAATAAATGAAATCAAAATTGAGATTGTGAGCAAGAATCCTGACCAAAAAATGTACTTTGTTGGATCATTCTTTGGTTTACTTGTTATCTCAAGCTCTTTTTTTAGAACAACTCTCTCTGTGTCAAGTGCGGTGGCATACGCTCCTTGTGCAAGAAGGGATTTGTATAATTTTCCTTCCCTTACACCATACCCTGGGAGCGGGTCCCCTATTTGTATAATATAAAGATCAAGAACTTTTTCATAATAATCCGCGCCATACTCCGCGAATATTTCTGCGTATTGTTTATCTGAAGGGAGGAGTTGGAATATTGGAACACCATCCTCATTCTTTGGCATTAAGTCCTTTGGGGGAAATCCTTCAAAGGAAAGGGTGATTGAGAGTGCGAGTCCCGCAATTAGAATAAAAATTGCGATTAATCTTACATCAGCTACTCCTCCGCCGAGTTTCATCATCCATTTCCTTGGGAGGCCAACAAAATTATCAGTAATTTCAGGGGGCTCATATGTTGGGGGCCTTTTTTTCACAACATTCTTTGCGAAAGTAAATGCCATGAAGGGGATACCTACACAATAAATCGCAAAAAGTACTGGGGCTGTAGCAAAGGGCATTCCGGAGAAAGCGGAGCCAACAGGAAGAACAATTACAAGGAGAAGAGGAAGGAGTACTCCAATATAGAAGAGCATTACTGAAGGCTGATTTAAACTGCGCGCATAATCCCCCATTTTTTCTTTAACACTATCAAGTACCTCCATCATTGTTTTGTCAAGTATTTGGTAGCGCTTTGATTCAGAGGGCTCCATTACCGAGGCGCGGATTCTCATCATGGATTCCTTAAGCTCGGTGGAGTATTTTCCCCAGCGGTATGCGAGCATATCAAGTCCCTCACTAATTGAGGAATATACTCCGATTTGAAAATCCCAAATGATTTTCTTAAAATCATCCGCAACTTTTCCTTTCCCATGCTTTGCGCTAAACTCAATTGCTTTCTCAAGGTTTGGAACAAGTTTCATTGACATTATCATATACCCGACCATTTCTGGAACATAGGTTAGCGCGCGGTTCTTTTCCTCATCAGCGGCATTAATAGGGTAAGTGTAAATCATGTACACTGTCATCCCAATCATTGCGAACAATATTGCCGCAACAAGACCGAGAATTGCTTGAGAAAAGTTTCCAAGAGCATCAGAGTTTTGGATTAATCCTAATCCTAAACCATTCTCCCCGATTGGAATTACGTAACCAACAAAATAGAATACTGCAAGAATTATTATTGCGGCAATTATTCCAACCATTGAAATTCCTTTTATTGCGGCCATGAATTCTTCAGCGCTTAATCGCCAACCAAGAAATTGCACGGCCTCTTTGTGCTCTTCAACAAATATTGCGCCTTTCCCTAGGCCAGGAAATTGTTTATACATTTTTTTGCAAAAAAGAACGAATTCTGGGTTTTTTTCCACAACGGTTTTTGTTTCACCCTCAAAAGTTTCCCCCACAGCGGTAATTCCCTTATAGAATTCGCCTGGCGAGGCTTCATAGGACATGCGTTTTTGTGGAGGCAAAACTTCACCAGAAATAATAAGGTGTTTTAATATAAAAACATGCCCGTGAGAAGAAAGGGGTTTGAAAAAAAGTTAAAAGTAAAAGATTTTGTGCTTGAACTTAAGAAGAAAATTTAATTAATACGGGAGAAAAATTAGTTTATGTAAACAAAATTCAAGTCAGCGTACTTTGGATATGCATTCGGGTACTGCTGGGAGCCCTCAAAAGTATAAAGTTCGGGGAATATTTTATACTGGAAGTAGCGCTTATTCAAAACACTTGTAGCGCTTATCAAAGTACCAATTGAATAATTAGTCGGGGCACTCCATTCGCCATCACTACAATTTGCATTATCACAGCCCCTGTACTCTATTCCAATTCTTGAAGCTCCCTTGCTAAATAATTCTTGTATTTGTTGTTCACTTAGCGCACTATCCCAAATCGCGGCGTCTTCAACTACCCCACCCCAATAATAGTTTGTACTTGCCTTATCATCCCAATCGCCTATTCGAACTGTTGGGCTTGCGGAAATACTAAATGTGTGTAGGCGGCTATCAACTTCTACTCCATTCAAATAAATTTTTTCTGTACTGCCATCATATGTGTATGCTATGTGTTCCCAAACATTCTGAGGAAGATTAACACCCGTAATCCAATCATCTGCCCCCCAATGCCCAATAAAAAAATTCGAATTTGGATAGTGACAAAAAGCCAGATGTGTGTTGTCTGTTGTACCTGTGCCTATTCCAAATGCACATGATATTCCCCCTCCACCCGCCCCATTACCTTTATTTATCACCCATGCGGACAAACTTATTGAATTGCTCCCAACAGGGATATTCGTGTTGCCTACTTCAACGTAACCGCTGCTACCATCAAAATCAAGTGCGCTTGTCCCCCAAAGCCCGCTTGTGTAAGTTGCTCCGCCCTCAAGCGTCCCATCATTTTCATTAATCGAAGAAGCAGTCACATCATCATCTAAGTGCCACAAACCAACAATATTTCCAAATTGAACTATTTTTGCGTTACCATCATATGCCACCCCGGAATTTGAGCCAACTAAATTAGTTAAACCAAATGAGCCGCCGGTAAAATCTGAATCTAAGTGAAAGAATTCTGAGTAAATTGCTGCACCCTCGGGAACAATTATTTGCTCCGAAGTTTCTATTAAGGATGCTTCATGTTTCTATTAAGGATGCTTCACTTGAGCATGGAACCCTAAGTGTTCCAAAACTATGTGTTTTTGTAAGACCAGATTCGGAAAGGTATGTGAAGCTTACAGAATACATTTCGGATACCCCTACACACTCATTCACCCCGGAAATCGTGAAAGCCTTCTCACCATCAAAATCAATATCGCCAGAATAATCTGCAGTCACACCATCAATTGTTATTGATTGGAGAGTAATTGATTCATCAGAATGGTTTGTGATTGTTAAATATAAATCCCCGGAAGAATTTGCAGTAAAATCAGTTGAGGCAAATGCGCCTACAACCGCGCTAAGATTATCGGCTCTTGAGAAGGTGCTTGAAGAGGACTCAACCTGATTAATTACAAGACCCACAACTAAAAGTGAAACGAGCACAATTATACCCACAAGTGCCAAGTATTCAGTAGTTGACTGGGCTTTTTCACCGAAAAAAGAAGAGGCCATATGAAATAATGAGGCATTAGAATATATAAGGTTTTTTAGGTCAGGGGCGGTGTGTGTTGTCCTGATTTAATGTCCTCTCTTGGTTTTAGTTGGTTGTTCTCGTTTATTAGGTTTTCTTCATTATTTACTTCTCATACGAGTTTTGTAACTTCTCAAGCGCACTTGCAATATCTTCTAAATTTTTTTCTAGGGGTTTTTTTGCCCAAGCGTTAAAGGATTCTTTCATTGAGGAACGATTCTCGCTACTTGGGGAAGGATTTATTTTGTAAACCAAACCATCTCTTGCAATAACCCCCAAATCAATTAATCTATTCAAGTGGTAGCGGATTAATTTCTCGCTCATCTCAACACCGCTTTTTTCCTTAATGAATGCTTTAACATCAAGTGTTGTTGGGGCGGTTTTTTTTGTGAAGAGGAAAGTAAATAATGCATCAAAAACCAAAAAACCCTTATCCCTTGATTCTTTTGGTGAAATTAGTCCAAGCGAGAGAGTACACCAGCGGAGCAAGGATTTTTTTGTTAACGTAACGGAGGAAGGCAAATCAATTTGGCGTACAATAACTTCTTTTCTAATTAATTCTGATTCGGGAATCACACACACGCCTCAAATAAAGAAAAACTCTTTTTCCTTTAACTTTTAGTGGATTAAGAAGTATTTAAATTTGCCGAACAATCAAAATGCACACAAAATCACAAAAACTAACAACCGCGCAAAATGAAGGCAGCCATTTATTTATAAACACCCAATTTGTAAGAAAGCCATTATTACACGTTATAATTGATTTAATAGCGAATTGTAACACAACATGCAACCGCGCAAAATGAAGGTGTGAATTACCCCACACTAAAGTGTGGGGCTTCTTAATAGCGCGTTTAGAACGCGCTTAGTTGTGTTTGATGAATGTCGAATTGATTTCTTACGTAATTTTTTGTTGTTTGTAAATCTACTGAGCCTACGCTTCTATAGAATTTTCCTTTGCTCCAGAAATGCCCTGCCCAATATCGTTTGCGCATGTTGGGGTGTTTTTTGAAAAACTCATACGATGACCTGCCTTTGAGCAACTGTGTTGCTTTTGCCAAACTGATGCTTGGCTTTACATGCACGACCATGTGCACGTGGTCTGGCATAACTGCCAATTCTTCGATTTGCATATCGTGTTCTGTTGCAATGTTTTGCAAAATCGTTTCCATATGCTCTTTGTGTGACTCTTTGCCTAAAACGTTAAATCTATATTTCGGACACCACTCTATATGATACACACACTGA
>DYDN01000019.1 GCA_020717885.1 Candidatus Forterrea sp. | reverse complement strand
ACCGAACAAAAACAAGCATTTTCTTAACAAAAGGAGTTCAAAAAAGATTTACAGACATCCTCCACCTCACTTTAGTTCTTTAACAACTTCTTTCATCGCTTTCTCTAGTGTTATTTTTGGTGTCCACCCGAGTCTCTCGATTTTTCGTGTATCATAATTCCTTTCTTTGCTTAAGTGTCTGACGTTTTCTGCAGTGAGTGCTTTTATTCCAAATAATTTCCCAATTACTAGCGCAATAAAAGTGGGTATGTGGTTCATTCCTCTTTCAATTCCAAGTTCTCCTTGCGCCATTTCACAGAACTCGTTTAGTGTTGGTTTTTCTTTTCCAGATACAAGGTAAGTTTCCCCGCTTTTTCCTTTTTCAAGTACAAGCACAATTGCGCGTGCGAGTTCTTTTACATAAATTATTTGGAAGTGATTATTTCCGCTGCAGGGTAGCGGATATTTTTCCCTAAGTAGTCCAAACATTCTTCTCCAGTAATTATTCGCCCCAATTACCATTGCGCTTCTAATAACACAAATAGCCATTTCGTTTCGCATTTCCATGCATATTTTTTCCCCCTCAACTTTACTTTTTTCATATAAGTTTTCTGGGCGAACTTCGCTTTCCTCATTTACTCTCTCCCTTGTCATTCCGTATACTCCCGTGGAGCTCATGAATACAAGTTTTTGTTGTTTTGTTTTTTCCGCAGCCTCCGCAACGTGGCGTGTTCCTTCAACATTTAGTTTCCATAGTTCGGGGTTTGCTTCTTCAAGTATTCCTGCGAGGTGTATCACTGCATCAGAGTTCTTCATTTCAGTTATTAGGTCATGCTTATTAAACAAATTTTTCTTTTTCACAAAATCATATTCAATTACAGAGTGTCTTTTTCGCAGTAACTCCTCAGTAACATATTTTCCAATGAATCCGTTTGAGCCCGTTACAAGTACTTTCATTTTCACACCCTAAATAACATCATCACAAAATCCGGATAAAACATTGCAACTAGTACTCCAAGGAGGATGAATGGCCCAAATGGCGGTAGCCCCCTTAATACATATATTGTCTTTATCCCGTTTTTTGCTAGTAATTTTACTTCCTTTTCCCCTATAAGCTTTTTCCCTTTGATTAAATTCACCACTTTTTCACTATTCTTTCCTTCCGCCACAACTTCTTCCTCAGTTATTTCCTTTAGGGTGATTTTTTTCTCAAAGAAATTGCTTGTGATTCCTTTTTGGAGTGCCATAAATAAGAGCCCGAATAGCAATGGCACAATAATTATTTCAACGCTCGCGATTCCCATCCTCCCAAATATGGTTAGAAAGTAAAAGTAAGCTATTATAATTCCGCCAAAGAGTAGTGCTTTTTGTATTCCTTCCTTATTTTCCTCGTAACTAAATCCTTTTCTTGTATATTTTATTGTATAATACACAGGGTAGAATACCATCGCGCTCATCGCCGCAATAAATACGGTGGTTAGTAGGAATCCAAGTTCATTTTGCGGGTTAAGGAATGCGATTGCCACAAATAATTTTACATCTCCTCCTCCGAGTTTTCCAAAGTAGTATGCAATAAACAGTACCGCAAAAATTACTGCCCCAAAGAGTAAATTGTTCCATTGTTGTTGAAAGAGCGCAAGTATTACCCCTAAGCCAATCATGGGGTAAGTTATCCAATCATAAATATACCCTGTGCGGGTATCAGTTATTGCGCCAAGCGCCGTCCCGACTAAAAGTATTGCCTCTTGAATTAATACAAGCATTTAGAACGTAGGTTTTTTGTGCTTATATAATTTGCCTTAAAGAAAAATTGATGAAAGGGGAATATTTTCCCCCTCATAAAAGTAGTTTTATATCATATCCCCTATCACGATTTCCCCAGTATCAACCCAGGTATCCGCAATACTTGTAGGGGGGCTTGCATTATCTAGTGTGGTTCCGGCATCTACTCCTTCATCAATCCACGCGGAGTTTATTTCCGCTTTTACTTGTTCTACTCCGCTTGACGGGTTTTGTGTGCACCCAAAGATGAATAGCGCCGCAAGGATTATTGCACCTATTCCAACTAATTTCTTATTCATTAGTCATCACTTCCTCTTTGGCGGCCCCGTAGTCTTTCTTCAACAAGCTTGTCGCTTAGTTCCTTTATTTTTTCAGAGAGTTTTTCCATTCTTTCCCCTCTTTTCTCAAACCCGTTTTTGTTTGCATTTTCTGCTCTTTTTTGGTACCATTTACTTAGTTTTTCCATTCGGTTTTGTTTTCTCTCAAGTACTCTTTCCGCGAGTTTTTCTTTTCCTTTTTTTATTATTTCTTTTTCACCAATTATTCTCTTTATTGCATTTTCTTTTAGCAGTGAATCAACCGCCGCTTGCTGCTGTGGGCTTAGTGCATTATGTGCCGCAGTTACTGCATCTCCAACCTCTTGTTTTGTAGCATTTCCGTCCCTAATTTTTTGCATTAGTTGGGTATTGTTTGCTCCAAGCAGTCTAAGTAATGCCTCTATTTTGCCCGCGTTGAATTGTCCTCGCATATATTCGATTTGGTTGCTGATTGATTTGAGTTCATTCTTATCAATCGCTTTTACTCTTTCTCTTATTTCCTGTTTATCAGTTGAAGTGAGTAGGCTTCTTGTTTGTTCCCTAAATTCTTGTGTTAGGGTTATTCCTTGTTTTTTCATTTCAACGAACTCTTGCACGCTTGTGTTTGTATCCGTGTTCTCTATTATTGTTCTTAACTCATCCGCAAGTGCTTCAAGTTCATCAAGGGTTGTTCCTGCTGCTGTAGTGTTTGCATCAGGGTGATTTTTGTTTATCACATCAATAACTATTTGCCCTGTGAGCACATTTCTCGTGAAACTTTTCTCAAGTTGTAATAGTCTTACATGTGCCCCAAGTGGGTCTCCCATTATTCTTATTTCGTTTGCCATATCATCGCTTATGCTATTTGTGTCATCGGTTTCAGCAAACGCCACCATTGGTATTGCCAAAAGCGCTACAAATAGTAGTGCGATTATTCCTATTTTATTTTTCATAATATCTCCTCCAAGCGAATTATTCGCCGCTCATGCGGTAACTTGCGCCGGAACAGCTAGTATGCATTTCCCAAAATTAGGCGGAACAAGCCGGAACCGGTTGGGAATGTCTTGTTTTCTTTAGAAGTAGTGTTCAAAATTAATTCTTCTTCAGCATTACAAGCATCGTCATTCCTTTTCTTTCTTTTGTAATAATTCCTTTTCTTTCAAGTGTCTCAAGGTTTCTTGATAGAGAGGCTTTTGGTAGTTCAAATCGTTTTTGCAGTTCTGCTTGTGTTGCGTTTCCTTTGCCCTTTTCCAAATATTCCACGATTTGTAGTTGTCTCTCTGTGAGTGCTTCTTTATTATAAATTGGTTTTTGAGTAGGCGTTGGCATAGTTTTTTTTGCTTCACAAGTTCTTCTTTTCCTAAGTTCTCCCGCCCCCCATATTCCAACAAGTATGATAACTAGAAGCAGCAGCCCCACAAACACAAAAGTAAGGTTTTCTTCTTTTGGCTGTGCGCGTGTGATATACCTTGCGCTTACAAAGGATGTTGTTTGTTCTCTTGTTCCAATTATATTTATCCTGTCGTTCTCCGTGTCTATTCTATTTCCGCTGGGCGAGTTAGCATCAATTAGTTGTGCTCCTGCGGGAAGTATTATTTTGTAAATGTATTCCGAGAATTCGCCCGAAGGATTTATTGTTATTGTCCATATCCCGTCTTTTTTTGAAGTGAGCCCTTGTGTAGTTCCTGCATTAAGTTCAGGGTGATTTGTTGCCCCGCTTATTGCAACACTTCCATCATTTGCAATATCAAATACTATATCAGCGTAATATTCCTGCGCGTATGCGCCTGTTAGTATTAGCGCAAGTAGTGCAAGGAGTAAAATAATTTTTTTCATGAGTATCTTCTGCTTCCAAGGGGTTTTATTTGTTTTGGAGAGTTAGTTTCCCGCTAGAAATTCATTTTAGCCTTAATTTCTTCGCCGCCTTTTTTGCCTGCATTTGGCGTAGTGCATCAGCGAGCCCCTTTTCACCAAAGTTTTTCATTGCTTTTTCGCTTTGTATGTTTTTGAATTTCTTAAACATTTTTTTCATTTGTTTGTATTGTTTAATTAATTCCCTAACATCCTCAACTTTTACTCCTGCCCCTTTTGCGATTCTTTCAACCCTTCCGCGGTTCAAAACTTCGGGATCCACTCTTTCTTTTTCCGTCATTGAATCAATTATTACTTTGAATGAATCCATTTTTTCTTGTCCGGCTTCAAGCATTTCTTTTGGCATTTTAACAGAGAGTCCCATCATTTCCGCGACTTTATTTAGTGGGCCCATTTTTTTTGTGGCTTTTAGTTGTTCGTAGAACATTCGTAAGTTAAAATTCCCTTTCATGAGTTCTTCAGGGTCAAGGTTCTCCATTTCCGCTTCCTTTGCTTTTTCAAGTAGCCCTTGTAAATCCCCGTACCCCATTATTCTGCTTAAGTATCTGTTCGCATCAAATGCCTCGAATTCATTTATTTTTTCTCCAGTTGAAATAAAGTATACGCTTGCCCCTGTTTCGTTGCATGCAACTAGTGCACCTCCCCCTTTTGAGCTTCCATCCATTCTAGTAATTATTACCCCGTTCACGCCAACCGCTTTGTGAAACGCCTGTGCTTGTTTTTTTGCAAGATTTCCAATATCCGCCCCCATTACAAGTAATTTTTCATCCCCGTGAAAATTATCCTCAATTTCTTTTATTTCTTTTACAAGTTCGTCATCAAGCGCGCTTCGTCCGGCAGAATCACAGATTATTAAATCACAGTCTTTTAGTTTTTCCATTCCTTTTTTCACAACTTTTCCCGCGTTCTCTTCTCCCTTTATCCCAAAGAACTCCGCCCCCGCAAGTTTTGTATTAGTTTCAAGTTGTTCATAAGCAGCTGGTCTAAAAGTATCCGCGCAAATTACCCCAACTTTCTTTCCGCGTTTTTTATAGTAGTGCGCTAGTTTTCCAGCGGCAGTGGTTTTTCCTGCACCAAATAATCCGCAGAGTAGTATTCGCTTTGGATCCTGTGGGGCATCTTTTCCCCCAAGTATTTCAATTAAGGCATCATAAGTAACTTTTGTAACATATTCTCTTCGGGAGAGTTTTCCTTTGATTTCCCCAAAAGCATTTTCCTCAATTTTTTTGGAAAGGGCAAAAACAGTTGTTGTATCAACATTTGATGAAATGAGCGCGCGTTGGATTTCTTTTACAGTTTCTTTTACGGTTTCCTTATCAATTGCGCTAGCCCCTTGGAGTTTATCCATTGCTTTTCTTAGTGTTTCTCCAAGGCCCATTTCTCTTCATCTCTAAAAAGAATCCTTATGCAAACCATTTTAAAGGTTTTAATAGCAATTAAGATAAGGTGATTTTGTTGGATCCTATATTAATAGTTCTTGGAATTGTTGGAGCAATAATAGTCTTAGGCATAATTGTAGCGATTGTGATTTACAACTCGTTAATTTCCACCCTAAAGCAGGTGCAGAATGCATGGGCTCAAATAGATGTTCAATTAAAAAGGAGAGCAGATTTAATCCCCAATTTGGTTGAGACAGTTAAGGGGTATGCTAAGTTTGAGAAGAGTGTTCTTGAAGGGGTTACACAGGCAAGGACCGCAATAATGTCCGCAAAATCCCCAAAAGAATCAGCAAAAGCAGAGAATATGCTTTCAGGTGCGCTAAAATCATTATTCGCTGTAGCAGAAGCATATCCAACTCTTAAAGCAAATGAGAATTTTAAGGCTTTGCAGGAAGAGCTTTCAAGCACTGAAAACAAAGTTGCTTTCGCAAGGCAGTTTTACAATGATATGGTAATGAAGTGGAATACAATGATTCTAACTTTCCCGAACAATGTTTTCGCGGGGATGTTTGGGATGAATAAAGAGAAAGAGTTCTTTGAAGCGACTGCTGGCGAGAGAGCTAGCGTTAAGGTTGATTTTTCAGGCATAAACAAGTGAAGGTATTCCTTTCCTTGTTTTTTTCTTTTTTAAATCTCTTAAGGTGAAACCAAAATGGCAATGGACTTTTATTCACAGATTTCAAATAACAAAAAAATGACTATTTTGCTTTTCTTCGCGTTTTTTATTCTTGTGGGGGTGCTTGCAGGGATTGTTTCTTTATTGCTTGGCGGTTTCTCAATAATTGGGGGAATGTTTCTCACGGGATTTGGTGTTCTAATAATCCTCTTCGCGGTTATTTCTTATTATAATTGTGATTCAATAGTAACCGCTGTTTCAGGCGCAAAAGAAGCTCCTGTTGAAAAGTTCAAGCAGTTGCATAACTTGGTTGAAGAATTGTGTATTGCAAGCGGTCTTCCAAAGCCAAGGGTTTTTGTGATTGAGGATACCGCGATTAATGCTTTTGCCACAGGGCGTGACCCGAATCATAGTGTTGTTTGTGTTACTACTGGCGCATTGCAATTTCTTAATAGAGAAGAGCTTCAGGGGGTAATAGCTCATGAGTTTTCTCACATAAAGAATTATGATATTCGCACAATGACAATCGCAACAGTACTTGTAGGTATTGCAGTTCTTCTCTCAGATTTTTTGCTTCGAATGGTTTTCTATTCTGGGGGGCATGGTAGTTCCGATTCAAAGGATGCTCGTCTCTTTATTGTTATTCTTGTTATTGGGGTAATCCTTGCAATCCTTACTCCTTTTATTGCGCAAATAATCCAGTTCTCAATTTCAAGAAAAAGAGAATTCGCGGCGGATGCTGGGTCCACAGAGATGACAAGAAATCCGCTTGGTCTTGCTAGTGCGCTTGAGAAGATTTCAAAGGACAAAGAGCCGCTTGAAGCAGCGAATAAAGCTACTGCGCACTTATACATTTCAGATCCATTGAAGAATACGAAAGGTTTGTGGCTTAAGGGATTATTTCAAACCCACCCCCCGATAGAACAAAGAATTGCTGCACTTAAGGGAATGAAGAGCTAAATGCAAATTAGAGTTTTCTAGGGTCTTTTGCCTTTTTTCCAAATTGTCTTTGAGTTGCCCTAGTTCCGTTGGCAACTCTTAATACTTTTTCTGCAAAAAGGCTTCTTGCAACTTCTGGTCCGAGCGCTCTGCCCAGTTTTCTTACGCTTATACGTTTTGGTCTAATATGTGTTATACTCTAACTAATCAGATTGGGCTATATTATCCTTTCAAGTATGAATTCTGGCGTGAATTCCTTAAAATCATCATACCCTTGTCCGGTTCCAACAAATATTATTGGTTTCTTTAATTTGTAAAGTAAAGAAATTGCTGTTCCGCCCTTGGCATCAGTATCAATTTTTGTAAGTATGAATCCGTCAAGCCCTACTATTTCCTCAAACTCCTGTACTTGTTCAAGTAATGTTTGCCCCACGTATGCTTCCCCAACATATATTTTCATATCGGGTTTTGCAACTCTCTCAATCTTCCTTAATTCTTCCATAAGATTTTTGTTTGTTTCCTGTCTTCCAGCAGAATCAATTATTACAACATCAATTTTTGCAGCCTCAGCAGCTTTTATCGCATCAAACGCAACCGCCGCAGGGTCAGCGCCATATTGTTGTTTAATTACTCTAACTCCTAATCGTTTTGCGTGTTCTTCTAGCTGGTCAATTGCGCCAGCTCTAAATGTATCAGCAGCCGCAACAATACTCGTTTTGCCGTGTTTCTTAAAATAATGTATAAGTTTTGCGATGGAAGTAGTTTTTCCTGCGCCGTTTGGTCCAAGCACTAATATTTTGAATGGTTTTTTTCCTTCCATTTCCTCAAGTAGATTAATTTTCTTGGTTTGCATCATTTCTGTAAGTATTTCTTTTATTTGTTCTTTCAAATATTCATCAAGGTTTTTTGAGGATACTTTTGTTCCAATTAATCTTTTCTTGATTTGTTTTACGAGTTCTGATGCAGCATCTTGTTCAACATCTCCTTCAATTAAGCTTAGTTCAAGTTCCCATAATAGGCCCTCAATTTGTTTTTCAGTTATTTCAATTCCCCCAAAGAGAAATCCTTTGAGCCCGCCGGTTACGCCCACTTTTGCTTTTAGTTCGCGTTTTTCCTCTTCTAGTGTTTTAATTTCAATTTCTCTGCTCTTTTTGCGCATGACTTCGGGGCCCATTTGTTCTTTTACTTCAGTTGCCTCTTCGTCCTCGTCAAGTAGCTCTTGCTCTATTTCATCAAGTACCTGTTTTTTCTCTAGCTTTTCTTCAACATGAATTGTTTTTTCGAGAGTTGTTTTCTCTTCGCGTTTTTCCAAGATTTCTTTTTCTTCTTCAATATCTCTTTGTATTTTCTCAGCGTGCAGGCCATCTTTTTGTGTAAGAGTTTTTGCTTTTTCCTCCGCTAGTTCTTCTTCTGTCTCTTTAGTAGCTTCTTCTTTTGCAGGTAAAGTTCCCTCTTTTTTCATTTCCGCTTCAATCTCGGCGAACATCTTCTTTTCCATTTCCTCGGCAATTTCTTCTTTAGTTTTTTTCTTTTTTTCTTCAGCAACTTTCGGCTTTTCATCTTTTTTGTGTTCAGGTTTCTTCTCCTCGGTTTTTTTTGCGCTGAATAATTTTCCAAATAATCCAACTTTCTTTTCTTCCTTCTTCTCTTGCGGAGTTTCTTCATGTTTGTGTTCTTTTTTCTCTTCAGAAGGAGTTTCTTTTTTGCGTTCAACTTTTTCTTCTTCAACAGGTTTTACTTCTGCAGCTTTCTTTTCTTCATGTTTGTGTTCTTTTTTCTCTTCGTGCTTGATTTCATTTTCTTTCTTTGCAATCTTTTCTTCCGCTTTTGTCACAGGCTCGCTTTGGGGGTTTTTATTTTCCTCTGTCTCAACGGTTTTTTTGAGTTTGTTTCCAAAATCAGAAATTTTTTGCTTTAGGAAGCCGAACATATTTCATTTCACCTTGGCTTGTAAGTAAAAAGTGTTTGGGCGAGGAAGTTATTTTGATATTGTTGGGGGGGCTCTTTTTGAATTCTCAATCATTTTTTTCTTTTCCCCTTGTATTTGCTTTAGTATTCCAGTAATTTGTACCATTCTTCCTTCTGCTTCAGAGTATTCTTTTGAGAGTTTCTCAAATTGTTTCTTTAGTGTGTCTTCTTTTTTTTCAAGCCACTCAATTGTTCCTTTTATTTTTTCGTCTTTGTATCCGCTTTCGGTGAATGCGCGTTTGCAGTTCTCAGTGTCAGTTATTTGCGCTTCAACCATTATGGTTGCCCCTATTCCGATGAATACTTTTCCTTTGTTTGCGCAAATTTCTTTTAAGGCATCTTTTGCGGTTATAGTTTCATGTAAATATCCGCTTATTCTCTCAAGCAGGCTTTGTTTTTGCGCTAGTATTGCTTCTTCCTGTCTAGCCATTTGCACGAGTTGTGTTTCCGAAACAGTTGTTTGCTTGTTTGCTTCAGTCATCTTAATTTTCACCTTTTTTATTTTGCCACCTTTATTTCATCGATTGTTATGTGTCTTCTTGTTAGCCCTTGTTTTCCGCCAAACTCTGCAAAGGTCTTCTCTTTTGCCAATTTTTCGCTTTGCGCATTCATCTTTACAGTAAATGTATGTTTTCCGTTTTTATTGTAACTGCCCCGAACTTCGTATGTTTTCATTTTTCCACCTTTTCCTATTAATTTAATTATTTCAAATGGATTATAACCTTTCCCTTTTTGCATTGATTTTATGTTTCTCCTGCAAGGGCTTCTTCAATTTTGTTGATTTCGTGCGGGGTAGTGTTTTCTCCCACTAAAATTCCTTTCTTATTAGCAAGTACCGAGTTTCTTACAAACATGTCTCCAGTGTTTGCTGTTGCGCTTCCCCCCTTTACTCCAAGAGCGCCAGCAATTAGTTCAGCTTCCTCTTTTGAAACATAGGGGTTAACCAAGAATCCTCTATTAGTAGCCACAATGCATGAGCCAGTAACATCAGTTTTTGCGATATTTGTTTGTGCAACCATTAACCCCGATTTTCTTAATTCGTCAACAGCTTTTTTTCCCAAGGTCTTTGATACAACCGCGCCGGTGTCATTTACTTCCATCATATTTCCAAGCGCATTCTCTGTAGTAACAATTTTTACCTTAATTTCTTTTTCAATTGCTTCAACTTCTTTGCTTTCCGCATAAGAAGGTAAGTACGCGTGTTTGTTGTTCATCTTTGCAAACACAGACAGTAAAGCGCTTCCATAGATGCTTGCTTTAATCGCTTTTGCTTCAAGTACTTCTTCAATTATTTTTAGAGTCTTATCATCAAGTGAGGTTGGTACAAGGCATAAATTATCATTAGTAACGCAGAATAATCCAGCGTAGGTTGAGCCGAGTACTCGTATTTTTGCTATGTTCATTTCTTCCATTTGTATCAAAATAAGTGCAGCCCCTTAATTAGTCTTTCTAAGGGACCGCGTTAGATAATTATTTCTTTTCTTCTGCTTTGGCTGGAGTTTTTTCTTTTACAGAGGCTTTTGCTTCTTTTTTCTCTTCAGTTTTTTTAGCTTCAACTTTTTCTTCAGTCTTCTTTGCCCCAGTAGTCTCTTCTTTTGCTTTTTCAGGCGTCTTTCCTTTCTGACCCTTCTTATCTTTTTTTGCTTCGTATTTCTCTTCAGGAAGCATAATTATTCCATTTTCTTTTTCAGCAATAATTTTTACAGTCATTTTTCTTGGGGCATTAAATCTTCCTCTGCTCCAAATGAGTTCATTTACTTTGTTGCTTATTTTTAGTTCCTTAAGTCTAGTTTCTTTTCTTACAAGGTTTTTGAGTACGTGGCTGGAATTAATTGCTCTTTTGGTAGTTGGTTTAGCAAATACCGCTCTTAAATTTACAGTAATTGTTTTTTCTTTGAATTCTTTTGCCATTTTTGCATCACCTTATTTTATTCAACCTTCGCAGAAACATGTTTTGAGTGCTTCTTGTGGTCTCCGCTTTTTCTAGTATTTGCTAACTGCTTTTTCTTTGCAGCGAAAAACCCCATTTTCATATCAATGTTTTTCCATGTTCTTTTTTGTTTTGTGTTCCATATTCTCTTTCCGGCTTTTTGCATTAGCCAAACTGGGGCGTTTGTAAGTCCTGAGCCCACTTTTTTTCTTGAGCTTATCATGTAGTCCTTAAAATCCTCGTCTTTGTGTCTAGCCATCACTGTTCACCTTCTTTTGGTTTCTTCTTAACGGATTTTTGTGATTGTTTCTTATCGTCCGTTTTTTTGCCGTGTCCTCTTTCTTGTCCCTTAAGAGTGTCCTGTACTTCTTTTCTTTTCTTCTCATCAAATGCTTTTCTTTCCTTTGGTTTGTTCGCGTAAACATTTGCGTTCATGTTCTTCTCAGCGATTTTTGCCATTTCATTTAAAAGTTTAAATCCTTTAACAGAGATTTTTCTTCCCTTTGGCTGTGCTCTTTCAAGGTAACCAGCTTTCTCAAGGTGTTGTACGCATGTTCGGATTACTTTTCCGCTTGCTTTGTAGTGGTGTTCTCTTTTTACTCCGCGGTTTCTTCTTCCGCCGTAATAACTTCTAAGGGCTTCTGTTCCAATTGTTCCCCATTTGAATGTTCTGTATAGTATGCTTGCCATTCTTACATAGAACCAGTCATCTCTTGCTGGTGCTCTTTCATTGTGCACCCCTGTTTTAACATAATCAGCCCATTCTGGTTTTGCTATTCCTTCGCTTAATATTTTAGCAGTCTCTTCGATTAAGTATTCTGCTGGCACATCATGTATTCCCATAAAAAATCCCCTATTTTTTATTTGCCCATAATTTCTGCTGAAATTCTGGTCCCATTTACTCACTTATAACTTTTCAGTCCAAATTGCTCAACCCGAAGGGAGCTAGAAGACTTATTATAGAAAACCTCTCTCAAAACCTTTAAAAAGGTTGGTTCTTGGGGGGCTTTGTTGAAAGTCCGTGTTTTTGTTTGTAAAGGGGCTTTTTTATGCCCCAATAGTGTTTAGGTTATTGGGGTTTGGAGAACCAATTGAGGTGGTTTCCTGATGAATTGTAAGTTGGTTAGGAAAGTTAAAGTTTTGCTCAAGCGAGCTAAGATGCCTGATTTTTTGCATCAGTTTGGTCCAAAGTGGTTTCCACTTTGGATG
>DYDN01000018.1 GCA_020717885.1 Candidatus Forterrea sp. | reverse complement strand
CCAAAGTGGAAACCACTTTGGACCAAACTGATGCAAAAAATCAGGCATCTTAGCTCGCTTGAGCAAAACTTTAACTTTCCTAACCAACTTACAATTCATCAGGAAACCACCTCAATTGGTTCTCCAAACCCCAATAACCTAAACACTATTGGGGCATAAAAAAGCCCCTTTACAAACAAAAACACGGACTTTCAACAAAGCCACACCGCCTATACAATTTAAATGGGTTTAAACCGTGAAATACGCCATTTTGACTAAAAGTACTGCCCAAAAGCTGGTTTCTTGTATTAGCTCTCGCCAAAAAGAGACTTCAGTTAGTCTTGACCTTGGAAAGAGCACTGAAAAAGTGGTTTTGGGAGAAGACTTTGTCTTGCTCCGTGGGGAGAAGATTAGTAAAAAAGCGCTTGAGAAAACCAAGGAAGATACTTGCTATATTGCGGAGGATAACGAACTCAAAAGCGTGAACTTTTTCTCCCAAGATACAAATCTTTTCTATAAGTTAAGGCCCACAAGCGAGTGGCCTACTTTAACCCTTTCCTCGGTTCCGATGCATAGATTTGCGCATGTGGGCCCAAAGAGGCATGTTGAAATGATGCTTAAAGAAATTTCTCCTATCCGCGGGAGAGTACTTGATACTTGCTGCGGGTTAGGTTACACTGCAATTGGCGAAGCAAATACCCCCGAAGTTAAAGAAGTTGTTGTTTTTGAAATTGATGAGAATGTTCTTCGAATCGCGGAGCATAATCCCTACTCTGAAGAGTTGTTTACTAATAAGAAAATCAAATTAAAAATTGAAAATGTGTTTGAGGGAATAACGAAACTCCCAAATAATTACTTTGATAGAGTACTGCACGACCCCCCAACTGTTTCCTTTGCAAAGGAACTTTATTTTGAGGAATTTTACAAGGAACTCTTTAGGGTAATGAAAAAAGGGGGAATACTTTACCACTATTGCCCAAATCCCGGGAAGACAAAGGGAAAAGAACTTCATCCAAGTATTGTGAAATGGTTAACTAAAGTTGGATTCTCTAATTGTGAGCATCATGAGAAGAGTTCAGGGGTTGTTGCAATAAAAAAATAGTTAAATAATTCAGACTTAATTTAGAACTAGTTGAATTCGCTTAAGAAAAATTATTTCTTCCCTTTCTTCTTCGGCTTTTCTTCAGAAACTTTTTCTACGCCCGCGATTTCATCTTCGATTGAGAGTTCGCCTTTCTCCATTGCTTCAAATTCTTCTAAATCTTCATCGTCAAGCCCGAGTTCCTTTAGTTTTGCTTTGTGGTCGTCGGTTTTCATTTTCTCGAATTCCTTCCTCCATGCAACCATGTCGGCGGTTTCCTTCATCTTCGCTCCCTCAGGAGGTTTCTGTGGTTTTCGCATCATACAAATAATATTCTCCCTAACGCGCTTAAAAACCTTGCCAAAAGCCAAAAGAAATTAATATAAATTCGAAAAACAAGGGTTTGTTATGGATAACAAAATGCAGGATAATCTTGAGGCACCACAAGCGGGTAAAATTGAGCCTCAGACACCCAATTCTTCCATTAAAGAGGTTAAAGAATTAAAACCGGAGAACCCTGAGTTTGAGAATGTACTCAAGGAAACAAGACAAGAGCTCATTGTTGAAGGGTACTCTGCAAAAACACTGAAAATGTATATGCTCTACTCGCGCGAAGTGATGTATTACATCAATAAACCTCTCAACTCACTTGTGAAACAAGATATTGTTGGGTATTTGGCCCACAAAAAAGAAGAGGGTTGCGCAAATTCTACTCTCGGATTAATTCACGCCGCGATGCAATATGTATTTGAAAAAAAAATGAAATTAAAAGTGCTTGATGAAATAAAAATTCCTAAAAAAGCTAAAACTCTTCCAAAGGTTCTTACACGTGATGAAATCAGAATACTTTTTTCTAATACGCGCTTTGGAAGAAATCGCCTCATGCTTCAATTTATGTACGGCTCGGGATGCCGTGTATCTGAAGTAGTGAAAATGAAGGTAGAAGACTTGAATATGAAAGAAAGAATCGCGACTATTCGCGGAGGAAAGGGAAATAAAGACAGAATGATTATTCTTTCAAAGGACTGGCTCCATGATTTGAAGAAATACTTAAACAAAAAGAAAATCAGAAGCGAATTTGTGTTCTCAAAAAAGACAAATGGAAAACCATTGACAACTGACACAGTTCAGCGCATAGTAAGAAAAGCCGCAGCAAAAGCCGGAATAAACAAGCACGTTACTCCGCATTGTTTGCGCCACTCATACGCGACGCATTTACTTGAAGCAGGAACAAATATTCGATACATTCAATCCCTGCTCGGGCACTCCTCGCTTAACACAACTCAAATTTACACAAATGTTGCGAGTGAGCAACTCAAAAAAGTGGAGAGCCCGCTGGATAGGTTATGAATAACTTATGAAAAATGGGGTAGCGCTTGTTTTGGCGCATAATGAAGAGGAGAGACTTCCAAAAACATTAAATATATTAAACAAATTTAAGTGAAGGGGTTTGATTCAAGATGTTGTTGTAATAAATGATGGCAGTACTGATCTAACTCAATCAATTGCTGTTTCTAAAGGGCCAAGTCGTTACCCTGCCTGAAAACCGCGGGCGGTGAGCAGGGTTTTTAGCAGGATTAGAAAAGGTTTCTTCTATTGGAGGAAAAATAATTATTAATGTGGATGCTGATTTAGAAATGTTTCCTGAAAGGACATTAAAAAATATGTGGATGGGAATAGAAGAAGGAAATTCAATGGTTATGGCGAGGGCTATTGAATTAGGCCCACAAAGAACACAAAAAAAAGTTTGACTACTTCTTGATTCTAAACCAAGAATTGATTCTGAGGGAATTAGGGCCCTTAATCTCAATTCATTAAGTCGGTTACTAAACAAAAATAAAGCTTCTTCCAGACCCTGTTTTTGCGGCAGGACCACTACGCAAGAGATATGGAGAAAAAATATCAACTTTGTCAGTACAAATGGCGGGATGGATTGCTGCAGAAAGATTAAAGGCTAGCCGCCAAAGGCCCGCCACAAAGATAAAAAAAGAAAGAAAACAAGCACGAACAAGATTGACTCAAACAAAATAACCCTAAACCCCCACTCCCCCCTCACTTCCACTACTTTTGGGGTTTCTAAATTCCCAAAACCCCCCAAAAACTTTTTTCGCGATTTTCGTTTATTTTTCAAACCTTTTCCATAAAATTGGTTTTTTTAATCAGCTTTATATATCCCCTTGTTGTTTGTGATTGTATTAAACCATAAAGGAGGTTTTATTGATGAGTGTTAGATTGTCAAAATTGTTCGGAATGGATGTTTACGACTTCGAAGCAGGCTATAAAGGCAAGGTTTATGATATAATAATTAACCTTGAAAAAGGAAAGCTTGAGACTATTACTACTGAGCCTTTGAAGGTAAAGACCAAGTCGGACGCAAAGAAAATCTTGAGCGAGAAGAGTATCCCATATAAGAACGTTAAATCTGTTAAGGATATAATTATCGTTTCACAGAGGGACGTTCCTTTTTCAGCAGCTTCAGAAGCACCTGAAGAGCCGCAAGAAAAAGCAGCTTCACAGTTGAGATATAAGTATTATAGAAGGTAAGGGCAACTTTACCTTTTTTCTTTTTTTTCTACTTCTTAATAAAAATATATAAAATTATAACTCAAAATCCTGGACCAAACACTTGCAAGGTAAGTGTGGGTCCCGAAAAAGCCACGCTTTTTCTTGGACATTCTTAAAATTAATCAAATTTTAAAAAAAATTAACTCAATTTAAAAATTAATATGTATATATACTATACATAAGTTGTTTTAGTTGTTAAGTTGTATATAATAGTGGAAGTGTGGGGTGTGTCTTGGTGGCTGTTAGGGGTTATTTTGTTCAATACCGATTCATTTTGCCGGATTCAATCAAACATTCCTCTTATACCTACCAAAAGCTATTCAGAGCGATTTATGGGTACACCCAAGCGGTTCATAAGTCCTCGGGGAAGAATTACTCTTATCATCGTTCAGGAATTCTCTCAGATTTTCCATATCTCCGACCGGGGAAGAATTGTGTTATAATCCCGCCAACAGCCTTCCAATCTTTACAGGACTTTTTCAAAACCGGTCACAACCCAACCCATAATTGGGAAACTAAAGGTGAGTGGAAGTGTACTTATTTTTTGAATGAAAAGGATATTGTGGAGAAAGAGATTGTTTCCTCTCTTGAAAATCTTCTAACCCGCAAGTTTGTTGGTGGTATTGAGGGCCCGGCAACCCTGCTTGCTGAAATGAAGAGAGTAAAAGAGAAGGGGTCTTCTTTAGAGTACCGTTCAGCAGTAGTAAAGGAAGCCCAAACAATAGCGGATCTTGATTGGTTCAAACAAACTTATCAGCTGTCACAGGCGTTGATTGATTTTTATGAGCTCTATAAACACATAAAGAACCCTCAAAATCAGCAAGTTTCACCTTCACAACAGAGCTAAAAAGTGGTAATTATCGTCAATACTGCCATAAAACCACTTTAAATCACTTCTTTCTTTCCTTTTGGCATTCTAAAATATGTCCAAGAAAATGAGTTAATGGGGTGTTGTGTGGGGGTGGGTTGAAAAAAATTAAAGCAAAATTAGTGCTTTGAATAGGTTTCAAGCGGTAGCGGTTGCTTCTTTAACCGTTTCCGCCTCTTTTTTAGCTTCTTTATCTTCTTTTTCAATTTTTATTAGTAAGTCCTTTTTTCTCCATTTGCGCTTGCCACCTATGCTGTTAGTTTCTATGAGCCCAATATCAACCATAGTCTTCAAATAGGGGTAAAGTGATCTCTCATTTTCATAGTCTACTTGGAAGAGTTCGAATATCCTTCTCCGTATCTCGTCCATCGTAGCCCATTCATCGAATCTAATGACACTCGCTAGGTGGAATGCTTGGGTGTGTTCGTTGAATTGTAGGAAGTCCCATATAGAGCGTATCTCTATCCTTGCTTTTGCCACACTCACTGGGGCCACTTCAACTACTTTTGCCTGTACTTTTACTCCGAGTCCAAGCATTGCTCTTAACATTTGTATGAATCCCATCATTACCACGTAATGATATTAATGACCGTAATGATTTAAAAACATTACGGTAATGATTAGTAGTTATCCTCATTACAAGTAATTACTTGTAATTACTTAAATTATAGTAATTACTTCTAGTACACTTTGATTTTGATTGAAATTTGCAAAATAGTCGCCGTAATTACCAAAGTGAGCCTGTTGTTTAGTGAGGTAATTTGGATAGTTGCCTAAAATAGTGATAATTGCCACTTGGTGAGTGGACTATTTTGGGTATTTTTTAGCCTTATTTGGCCCTAGCAAAAAACAAGTAATTCGTAAGTACAAAACCCATTTCTTAAATATGCGTCAATTGACGAATTTATCGTGTTTGTATTTTGGGGTAAATAGCGGAAGCATGGGGGGTTAATTTCACTTAGAATTAGTTTAAACCCACCATAGCGGGGAGAGGATTTGAACCTCCGACCTCCGGGTATCTCAATAGTTAACAACAATGTAGCTTTCTGACGCTAGTTTTCTAACCTTCGCTTGGTTGGGAGTTAATGCCTGTCCCTCTTTTTTGAACTCAATAAAGAAGGTTTTCCCTTCTTTAATGCCAATTCGGTCGCAAACAATCGTTGGTGAATATAGTCCCCAACCAGTTTCACGAAGTTTTTGACTTGCATTTTCTTCCATTTCCATCTGTTTATAGCGTCTTCTGCGTTGTACTTCTGAGTTCGAGTTCATTAGATTCGCGTATTTTTTCATTGTATCACAATCTATGAGCCCGGCGAGCACTCCAGGCTGCTCTACCCCGCTTTAATTGCTTGGGAAAAAAGCCTTTAAGTCGCCTTTGGCGAATATATTTGCTTATTTTCCATTTATAAACTTATTTTAACCTCCATGCCGATTATTAAACCATTTTTTAATTTTGTTCATCTTTTTTGTTAACTTCTAAATATGTCCAGGTTTTTGAGATATTACTTCATCTTCCGGAGTATTTCTAGCTCTTTTTCTATTTTCCTTATTTTCCCGCCGAGCTCCTTTTGCCTGCTCGGGTCATTAGCGGAAGTCATGCTTCCGCCACACCCTGGGCAGATAAAGTTGTATTCTGCTGCTATTTCAAACATTGCTCTTTCATTGCACTGGTTGCAATCAAAAAAACAATAATCCGCTTCCAAGTTCTTCTTTTGGGTTAATTTCTCTAAATTCTCTTCCTGCTGCTCTCCAATAATTTCAGCTATCCTATCCTTCTTAATTTCCCAAGTATAATTATACCAGCCAGTTTTTTGGTTCCTGCTTTTTTGGTAACACGCAATTCCTCGATAATGTAACTTGTTAAGTATTGCTCTAACATCCGTAACCTTCTTTTTCATTTTTTTCGATATTTCCTCATCCGTAGCCATTTTCTTCTTTTTCTCACATATTTTGACAAGCTCTATTGCGCCCTCTCCGCCCACTACATCAAGTAAATCCCTGACTAGCACAAGCTCAGTAATGGATTTTTTGGGCATGAAATATTTCCCCCCAATAAGAGTTTTTAAATAGTGCTACTTTCGGTTTTTAGGCTATACAAAAAACCCAGCCTAATTTACCCTAAAAATTAAGTACTTTCTTTCCTCTTTCTTGAGGCACAATTTGGCGTTTTGCCCCCTTAAAATCTTTAGAAAGTTCCGCTCCGCCCTGCACCCTGTCAAGGAAAACAGCTAGCGCCGCGATTTCACTATGCGGCTGGTTAGTTACTCCTACATTAAAATCAGCGTTTTCATATACTGCTCTCTCAACTTTCTGCGAGCCAATAATAATTGCTATTTTTTTCTTCTCCCCAAGTTCATTATCCACTTCCTGTACAGGCAACCCATACATAGTGAGGTGTACAACAGTGAACCCTTTTCTCTTTAGCCCCTTAACAACTGATTGCCAGCCCTCCGCAAATTCTATTTTGAATTTCCCGCCCCACCTATCATTAACCCCTTTAATTGTAGTGAGTAAAATTTCATCCTTCTCTCCACAGACAATCATTTTGTCTGCCCCAAATGCCCTTGATACAAGCGCGCAGTGTCCCGTTACACGATAATCCCGTACTTCTCGGTGTCCATAGCGCACAATAACAATTTCTTGTCCCCTCATTTTCCCACGTTCCCTGCGTTGCTTTAAAAATGTTTTTAGTGGCAATTCTTTTAATACAGCGCTTGGTGGCGGTATTTTATAATAAGAAGCATAATATAGCTCTGCTCAGCGCAAAGTGTAGAGTAGAATTAGCGAGTTGGGGGCCTGTAGCTCAGTCGGTAGAGCACTGGACTTTTAATCCAGGTGTCTTGGGTTCGATTCCCAACAGGCTCGCTCCGCCCTTTTTCTTTTTGCGGAAAAGAAAAAGTGCAGGTTGCCCAAAAAGAAAAGACTTTTTAGCAACCATTGGAAAGCTTTTTGCTGTTGCAAAAAGAATCCAACTAGTAATTACCAAAAAATTTAGTAATCGAACAAAAGCTAATGCTTTTGTGAGACACCCAAAACTAAGTTTTGGTGTGTTACTTTAAGTTAATGGGCCCGTAGCTCAGTCGGTAGAGCACTAGACTCTTAATCTAGGTGTCTTGGGTTCGATTCCCAACGGGCTCGCTTAGAGGCTTTTTGATGAAACCAGGTGTTATCCAAACGTACGATAATATAGTTGAAGAGTGTGCTGCGCACGAAGTTGAAAACGGAGTAATGTGTGCGCACTACAAAAAATTCCTTTCTTTTCTTAAACCAAAAAGTAAAATCCTTGATGCGGGATGTGGGCATGGGCAGGCATCAAAAAAGTTTTCTGAAAGGGGGTTTGAAGTAACAGGAATTGACTTGTCAAAAAATATGTTGGCGCATGCAAAAAAAGCCGCCCCAAAAGCAAAATTTTTGCATATGGATGTTGAATCAATTTCGTTGCCAGAAAAATTTGATGGAGTTTGGGCCGCGTTCATTCTTGTTCATGTGAAAAGAGAAGAACAAATCGCGGTCCTCCACAGTTTTGCAAAATTGCTTTCCGTTGGGGGGGTTTGTTTTTAGGGTTACTTGGGGGGGGCGAGAAAGAAATGCTTGAGCCGTATAATTCAAAGTATTTGCAGTGGTTTGTTTTTAATTCAAAAAAAGAGGTTGCTCAAATGTTAAACAAAAGCGGGTTTGAGTTGGTTAGTTACTCAACCGAGGCTTACAAGGAAGAAGGGGGCCCCTTTGTATTTAGTTTTGTTTATGCTCAAAAAGCCTAACTTTGCTGCTTTGTCTCCCAAGCGCAATTAAAAAGCTTTTCTAGGGTTTATTTTTTTACCAGGGAACATAGCTCAGCCTGGGAGAGCAATACGCTGAAGACGTATGTGTCGCGAGTTCAAATCTCGCTGTTCCCATAAGTTTTATTTCTCATTTTAAACAACTCAAAAACCTGGACACTTTTTCCCCTCGCTCGACTGAAAGGTTTATAATCTTCCATATTCTACTAATAGTAGTTGGTTTGATGAATAGAGTAAAGACAGGCGTTCCTGGTTTTGATGAGCTCGTTGAGGGTGGTCTCCCTGAGGGCAGATCTTTCTTAATTTCAGGGGGTACAGGTACAGGTAAAACAATTTTTGCCACATCTTTTTTAGTTAATGGCGCTCTTGCAGGGGAACCGGGTGTTTATCTTACTCTTGATGAGCGCCCAGAATTAATTAGAGAAGATATGCTTTGTTTTGGCTGGAATTTGCGTAAGCTTGAGGATCAAGGGGTATTGAAAATTGTTGACGGTACAATGGCAAAGTTAGGTATTCCTAGCGATGAGGAGTTTTCTCTTCCCGCAACAGGATTTGATTTGGATAAATTATTGCTCGAATTAATGCGCGCGATAAAAAAGATTAAGGCAAAGAGGGTTGTTGTTGACTCAATTCCCGCGTTAGGATTAAATTTTGAGAATGAGCACGAGATTAGAAAAGCTGTTCTAAAAATGGTTTATTTGCTTTCAAGGGCTGGCGTTACAACAATGTTTACAACAGAAATTAATGAGGATTCAAAGCAATTGGGTAAGTATGGTGTGGAAGAGTTTGTTGCTGATGGGGTAATAGTTCTTCATTATATGGGGCTTGGTACTCAATCAAATAGAACTCTTCACATTAGGAAGATGCGTGCAACAAAGCATAGTGAAGATTTGCACCCTTTGCAAATAACAGAGACTGGAATCAAAATAAGGAAAGTTGAAGACGATTATAACTTATAGTTTTTTTCAAGTCCCTAAAGTAATTCATTAAAAAAAGTTTTTGAAGCAAAAGAGTGTTTCTTTTGCCCCAGTTTAATTTTTTACTTCTTTCCTTTTTTTCTCAAAAAGAAGTTCCAAACGAGCAAACAAATTACCACAATTACAACAACTATTAGTAGTGGATTAGTTCCCGCTTCCCCAATAAGTTGTGCTTTTACAGGTACTTCAACAACAGTTTTCTTTGCTGTTGCATCCGCATCTTGGTATGTAATTGTCGCAGTTACTGTGTGGTCTCCAGCCGTATTGAAGATTATTGGTGTTTTTATTGTATCAACATCATTAGGCCCAAGCGACCCAATGAATTGTTTTGGTTTTTCTATTGTCGCATTCTCCGCGTTTAATTCAACTATAACAAATTCAGCTTTTCCAAGGCCTTTGTTGAATAGTTCGAGTGTTATGTCCGCCTTTTGTCCGGGCGCTATGGATCCAATTATTTCTTTTAGGGTGGCATCAAGTTCCACATTTCCAAACACACTTAGTCCAATGTAGGAGGTATCAGTGGTTCTTGTTCCGCCGGAGTTTCTATATGAAATTTTGATTGGCTGGGTATATGTTTTTACTGTTGCTGTGCTGCTTACACTAACTTTAAGTTCCACAGTTTTTTTCTCCCCGGGGTTTATCCCAGAGATATACGTAGTTGCCGCGCCCAAAGGGACAATATCTCTTTCAACTACCCCGCCGGTAGCAGTGACAGTCCTATCTTCCTGCATTTCAACTAATACATCATAAGCAGGGCTTGTTCCCACGTTTTGTATTTCTAGTGCAATTGTTTTTTCTTCGCCAGGGAGTAATTTGTTTTCAACAATACTAACAACTTTAACTAGTGGTTCTTTTCCGCTCACATTTATTTCATGATTAGTTTTTGTTCCTGTTGCATCATCCGTGGTTTTTAGGGTTATTGGTAAGTTATATGTTTGATTTTCGGCTGAAGGATCAATATACACAGTGAATTGTGTTTGTGCTTTTCCGTGTCCCACAATATTCCCTACAAGATATGGGTTTGGCTGTGTATCAGTTGATTTTATTGTGAAGGGGTAAGCATTTTCTAGTTGCACACTAACCCCCTTTAGGGTAGTGTCGTTTTTGTTTTCAAGTTGTACTGTTACAGTTACAGTGCTTCCGGGTATCGCGGGGCTTGGGCTGTAAGCAAATTGGCTCACCTCAGGCACTGCTGCGAATACCCCAATCGTAAGCATTAGTATTAATGCAAGAATAATTCCGTTTAGAATGAGCGTCATTTTTCCACTCCTAAAGATTTTGCTTTTAGAAGTGTTTAAATAGCTTGTTTTTTCTTTTTGGGGTTCTTAGTTTATGCCCGCTGCGCGCTTTGTACGGAAGGAATATCTTCAAGTTTTTCAAGTAATCTCTCAAGTTTTGCTGCGCCCCCAATTTCTATTTCGAATATTGCTTCCGCATACCCGGAGTGCTTCATTTTGAAGTTTGTGTTAATAAGTGTTGCTCCGCTGTGCCTTATTTCTCCAAGCATTTCTCCTAAAATTCCCGGTCTGTCTATTACCGTAACCCTTATTCTAGTTTTGCCCCGTTCTCTTTCAAAATCAATTTCCATTAATTTATTTTTATTTATTTTGCAAATATTTGGGCAGTCCTTTCTGTGCAGCACAATTTTTCTTTTAGTGGTTTTCACTCCAACAACATCCTCCCCGGGTAGCGGGTGGCAGCATTCCGCCATTTTAATTTTTTTAACATCACTTATTTTTGTAATAATTTTTTTTGGTTGTGCACTTGCCATCCCAAAGAAGGTTTTAATTTTTGTCCTTGCTTTATCGCTTAGTGCGCTCACTAGCCACGCTTTTTTCATTTGCGATTTTTCTGAAACAATTATCTCTACCCTGTCAAGGTTATTGAGTTTTGTTTCTATTGGAACAAATTTCCCGTTTACCTTTGCTTTCTCCATTCTTTTTCCAACATCAGTGTGTACAGCAAAAGCAAAATCAATTACGCTTGCCCCTTGCACTAGTGCAATTGCCTCATTTTTTGGAGTGAACACAAATATTTTTCTTCCAGAGATTTTTTTCCCAAGCGGGGGTTTTCCCGTTTCCTTTTGCCACTCAATTAATTGTCTCTCCCAACTGAGCTCTTTTTCAAATTCCTTATCTTTTCGTATTTTCTTATAACTCCAATAGCTTTGCCCAAGTGCGCGTAAGTGTTGTTCCCATGTGCGTATTTGTACTTCAACGACATCCTTTCCTCTCTTTACTGCGGTGTGGATACTCTTATACCCATCACTTTTTGGTTTTGAAATATAATCATCAAACGCTTCAGGTATTATTTCATATTTTGAGTGTATGTATCCTAAGGCCTCATAGCATTCCTTTTCCGTATTGCAAATTATTCTTACTCCGTAAAGGTCATGCATTCTTTGGAATGGAACTTTTTTGAGTTTTTCATATATTGCGCGAAAGTTTTTTGGTCTTCCGCTTACTTCTGCAGTAAGTTTTCCTTTTATTAATTCCTCAATTTCTTTGCGCACAGTTTCTACAAGTTCTTCTCTTTCTTTTCGGGGTTTACTTACAAGGTTCTTAATTTTTCTCCACCCTTCCGGGGTTGTTACTTTGAATGAGTAATCTTGTAGTTTCCAAGCATAATCATTAAGTCCAAGTTTTGTGGCTAGGGGCGCATAAACGTCTTCCGCGATTTTTACTTCTTCCGTATCAGTTCCCGCTTCAAGTTCGTTTGCGGTTTCGGCGATTTTTACTATTATGGGCTCAAATTCATTTGATATAGATAACGCAATTGATCCGAGTGTTTCAGCGGGGATTTTTCCATAGTTTGTTTGGATTATTTCTTCCATGCGTATAATTGTTTGCATGATTTCAAGTGTTTTTTCCCCAAAAAGCCCCGTAATTTCTTTCTCATTAATTTTTTCTTTTTTGAGTTTGTGGAGCATTAGCGCTAAGATGGCCTCTTTTGGCATTCCTTTTATTTTGAGTTCTTCAACAGTTCTTTCAATTATTTCACTCATTGGGGTTTTTTGTTCTTTTAAGTATTCTTTCGCTTTTTGTATTTCTTTTTGCGGTATTTCTTCGTTTGGCATAGAGTAGCTTTGCCCCAATTCTTTTTTTAAAGCGTTTGGACTTGTATTTGTTGCTTTGAGGCGTTTTTTTTGCGTCGTTTTGGCGAGAGAATTTCATCATTGTTTTTTGGAGGTGTTTTTGGTGAATAATTTTCCTAATGTTGAGTTAGTTAAGTTCCCGGAGTTTGATGAGGTTGATCAGAAGTTGTTTGAGAGTGCGCTTTCCCATTTTCTTAAGAAGGTTGGGTATGATGCAAAACTTCATTTAACCCTTAAGCAGTACAAAAGAGGAGGTCTTCGTACTCAGCATGAGGCGCATGGCACACTTTTGGTTATGGGTAAAAAGTTTTTCGCTTCGAATGAGTCCTGGGTTCTAATAGATACACTTCAAAGTGTGCTTGATAAGTTAGCAAAAGAAGTTAAGAAAGCTAGTTCAAAAGAGGATTAGCTTTCTGTTTTTCTTTTTTGCCTTTTTTTAGGCTTTGCTTTAACTTTTGCCTTTTTTTTAGGGGCTTTTTTCTTCGAGGGTCTTGAGATTATTCCGGCCCCTTCTTGTTCTTTCTTGAGCTCTTCCCTCATTTGTTCGATTAGGTCCTTAACAGACATTTTTTTCTCAAAAACCATCATAAATCACGTTTATTTGCTTATTGAACGCTTTTATTATATAAAAGCTTTTCCGACACTTTGGTTTTGTAGAAATCCTTTATAAAGGAATAAATAGGAGTTTGTACTCCTATTTA
>DYDN01000017.1 GCA_020717885.1 Candidatus Forterrea sp. | reverse complement strand
ATCTATAACCTAACAAAGTTCAGGTTATAGACTTTTTGGACTTAGGTTAAACCTAAGTTTGTTTGCAACATGGGGGGCCTTCCACATTCTGCTTCGTACGGTCATTAAGTGGTCTCCAAGTTTTGGGGTAACAAAATTATTTGATGGATGTGAAACTTTTGTTCTTCCCATAAAAATCACTATTTTTATGTATCTCGGCTTGTTTTCATCAAGCCTCAATGCCATAAACACCGCTATTGGCGTATTCCCTCCATATGTTTGAGGTACTGCGGGTATGTAATGTATTCTTTTCTTGCAATGTAATCGTTTACCTTTCTCGCTTTTTTTTGCGCTTCAGTTATTTTTTTTGTTACTGTAAATATGAACGCGTCGCTTCCCGAGCCTGAGCCGTAGCTTGTAACCAAAATTTTGTCACCGGGTTTTGCGATATCAAGTACTGATGCAAATCCTAAAATTGAAGAGCCCGAGTAAGTGTTTCCAATTTTTGTTACCACGAGCCCTGGTTCGATTTGTTCTTTTGTTACTCCAAATTGCTTTGCAATGCGCAACGGGAATTTTCCGTTCGGCATGTGGAACACGACATATTTGAAATCTGAAATCTTTGCCCCGCTTTTTTTAAGAATCATATCAGTTGCGCTTGATACGTGTTTGAAGTATGCGGGTTCTCCTGTGAATCTTCCTGCGTGGGATGGATATGCTTGCATTGATCTTCTCCAAAAATCAGGAGTGTCTGAAGTAAATGAACAAGTAAAGTCAAGTGTTGCAACGCTTTCAGAATTTATTCCAATAATGAATGCCGCCCCGCCTGCTGCCGCACTATATTCAAGTGCATTCCCTGGTTCGGCTTGTGAAGTGTCAGCTCCAATACTTAATCCATATTTTATCATTCCTGAGTCAACGAGTCCTGCGTTTATTTGTATTGTTGCAGTCCCTGCTTTGCATGCGAACTCTGTGTCTACTGCCATGTATGAGTTTCCAATATCAAGCGCTTCTCCGACAATTGATGCAGTTGGTTTTACTGCGTAGGGGTGGGATTCGCTGCCAACATAAACTGAGCCGATTTGTTTTCTATCAATTCCGGCTCTAGCGAGTGCATCGCGCGCAGCGTGTACTGAGATTGTCGCCGTGTCCTCGTCTTTTCCTGGAACACTTTTTTCAGTTAAACCCAAACCAACCTTGATTGCCACAGCATCCGCGTTTTGTACTTCGGCAATTGTCTCGGCTTTTATTCTGTACTTTGGAATGTATGCGCCCCAACCAACTATTCCTGCCATAACATCAACACCAAGATTATCTCTTTTGATAATAAAAAACTAAGCCATTGAGTTTTATTAGCTATTTTCATAAGCCAATTAATTCAACGCCACTAATACTTACTTTCTAAGAATCCGCCTTTAAAAACCTTTCCAGAGCGACGAAGTTAATTACGGCAATTGACGTTGCGTTTTGGGTGGGGGGTTGTAAATAGATTGAATACAACTCAATTTTCACTTAAGCGAATGACTTTAAAGCGTTGTTTATTTTGAGTTGTTTATGCTCCTTGAATTAATTGTTTCGTTAATAGTAATTTCTCTTGCCTCATTAATAGGGGTTTTTACTCTTGGTGTAAAGACTTCAAAACTTGAGCATTTTCTTGAGTGGATGGTTGCTTTCGCAATAGGCGCGCTTTTAGGAGATGTATTCATCCATCTTCTTCCTGAGCTTGGGGAAAATGGTTTTCCGCTTGATGTTTCACTCACAATTCTTGCGGGAATTGTTTTGTTTTTTATTCTTGAGAAATTTATTCACTGGCATCACTGCCACCACGCAGCGCACGAAGCAAAGTGCGAATCATATGGATATATGAGTCTTGCAGGGGACACTCTGCATAATTTTATTGACGGGCAATTCTTGCGGGGGCATTTATTGTAAGCCCGATAGTCGGCTTTTCTACTGCAATTGCAATTCTTTTGCATGAACTTCCGCAGGAAATAGGGGATTTTGGGATAATGCTTTCAAGCGGCTTCTCGCAGAAAAAAGCGCTTGCATTTAATTTCATTGTTTCTCTTACCGCGTTTTTGGGTGCAGGAGTAGCCTTACTTTCTATTAGTACTTTTGAATACGCCTCGCCTTATATAATTGCAATCGCCGCTGGAGGATTTCTTTACCTTGCAGGAACTGACTTCTTACCTCAATTAAACAAAAAATTCTCAAAAAAGCAAGCACTCCTTCAGCTATTTTTCATATTAGTGGGAATCGGAGTAATGTCTGCTTTATTATTACTTGAATGAGCAAAGAAGAAGCAAACGACTTTTTTCAAAAAGTTTATTTGGGAAGATTCTAAGAGATAATCATTTTTCCTTTAGGGGGTGCATTGCCCCGAATTTCTTTTAGTATGCTCTCCGCTTTTCCCTGATTTACTTCTTTTGCCAAAACCATTTTTTGTGCAACTTCGTCAATTTCTTTTTCTTGCGCACCCGCTTGCACTGCAATGTTTTTTGCATGCAACCTCATGTGCCCTGCCTGTATTCCGGCAGTAACTATCGCCCTCATCGCGGCAAAGTTTTGTGATAACCCGACAGAAGCAATTATTCGTGCAAGTTCCTGCGCGCTTTTTACGCCGAGAATTTTTAGTGATAGCTGTGCCATTGGGTGGATTTTTGTTGCGCCCCCCACAAGGCCTAACGCGAGAGGAAGTTCAATCTCCCCCACTAAATCCCCGTTTTTATTTTTATAATATTTTGTAAGAGGAGCATAGGGCTTCTGATAACTCGCATATGCGTGCGCACCCGCTTCTATTGCGCGAAAATCATTTCCTGTCGCGATTACTACGGCATCAATCCCATTCATTATTCCTTTATTGTGTGTTGCTGCCCTAAAGGGAGTAGCAACCGCAAACGCATAAGCGTCAAGTATTCGTTCAACTATTTCTTCTCCATCCATTTCGCCTTTTGTACTCTCTGCAAGCATTTCTTTTGTCCAAATTGTTGTTGCACTTGCTTTTCGATGAATCGCTAAATTAGAAATTATTTTTAATCGTGCTCCCATTCCTGTTAATTCCTCGAGTTTTGGGGCGAGTTTTTCAAGCATAGTATTTATTGCATTTCCCCCCATCGCATCCCGAACGTCAACGAGTAATTGTACTTCAATCATTTCCCCTCTCTTGGTTTTTAGCACAGTGGAGATTAAGTCTTTTGGCCCGCCACCAAATTTTACGAGTATCGGATCAACTGTTTTCAAAAATTCCAAAAGCTCTTTTTTTGCAGTAACTATTTTTAGCGCGGCGTTTGTGACATTCCCGTTACTTGCGGTGGATGGGCTCCCTGAGTTATTGCCATTAGTTGCACCAATTACATTATCTAAAGGATTTTTTGAAACTAGCTGTACTTGGCCAATCATTATTGGTTCATCTACTTTTGTAGTAAACCCGCTGCTTAATTTTGCCCCATTGCTTGCGGCGGCAACTACACTTGGCTCTTCTAAAACAAAAGGAATAATATGCTCTTTTCCATCAATAACAAAATTTGTGGCTAGTCCAAAAGGAAGTGGATACGTTCCGATTACATTTTCAATTAATCTGTTTGCAACTTCAAATGGTAGTGGCCCCTCTTTTGTGAGAAGGGTTTTTTCGGAATCATTCATCGCAAATTCTCTTGCTACTATGCGTTGGCGCTCAATAACACTCATTTTGTAGAACCCTGCAAAGTTTTCTTTATTCATTTGCTCACCAAATCAAATACTCTCCCTGTGTAATAAATATAAATCATACTTTTGGGCACAGCGCATGAAGCGGATTTTTTGAGAGGTTAATTGTAATTTTATCTCCCTTTGTTAAGTATCTTGGACTTGCAGAGTCAAGCGCAAGAATCATCTCTTCTTTTTTTGCAATAAGTTCAAACTTTGTTTCGGGTGAATCAATTATTCTTCCATAAAGAATTGCCGGTTTTTGTTTAGTTGGGCCAACATGTATTTCGCGTACTAAAAATCTTGCTTCATTTAATTCGCAGCTAAATGGTTTCCCCCCTGCTGAACTAAACCATGATGTGCTTCCTGTTCCTGTTGCTATTAATACCCCTGAACTTTTCTGCACCTCGCGCTTGTCACCAAATTGTATTTCATATTCTGAGAGGAGATATGCTTTTTCTGAGCCAAAGAATGCTTCATTAAGGACGGGTTCCTCAAGCGGAAAACCATTTATGCTAACAAGCAGCCTCTGGCGCACCTTTTCGGAATAATTTCCTTCAATTATGCTTTGAAGCTTTGATAGCTCCAAAATACTAAAGTCTTGGAGTGTGCATACGCTAGAGTGACTCTCAAGGCCAATGAATATTACTTGTTGGTTTGTTACATACTTGCAGGTTTGTAGGAATGTGCCGTCAGTGCCCACAATTATAATAAGTGCATTCGCGGGCAAATCTTCTTTGAGTAGAATTGAGGAAGCTTTCTTTTTGCAGGAGATTTTTTTTGCGCGGAGCATTTTTTCAATTTCCTTTAATGCGGTTCTTGCCGCAATATCGGGCACCTCATTATGAACCAAAAATGCTTTTTTGAATTTTACCATTTTAAACCACTAAGAGTAAGTGAGATTGGTATTAAATATCTTTATTTGAGTGATCAACTTTGGGAACTACTTTATCAGACTCATCAACGCGTTTTATTCCCATCGCAGCATCCGCAACTTTTCCGTCCAAATATTTTATTATCTCTTGTGCGGCTTCTCTCCCAGCATTAATTGCATGTATTACTGTTTTGGGCCCGTGAACACAATCGCCGGCAGCGAAAACATTTGGTAAGATAGTTTGATGTTTGTCATTTACTTTTATGCACCCGTCTTTTTCTGTTCGAAGCGGTGCTTTAAGCGAATCATCATCATCGTGCTCTTGTCCAATTGCATAAATTGCTTTTGTGCACTCAATTTCTCCCTTAACATGATTTTCATAAATAATTTTCTCAACCTTTTCTTTTCCAATAAATTCCTTTGCTTTTACCCCAAACATAAATTTTATTCCCTCTTCTTTGCCCTCTTCATAATCTTTTGGAGAAACATTTCTAAACGCGGTTTTTTCATCTGCAAAAGTCATGCAGGTTACTTCTCCTCCGAGGCGTAGCGCACTTCTTGCGGAGTCAATTCCAACGTAGCCAGCGCCGATTATTACTACTTTTTCTCCAGGGGAGATCATTGGGATATTACTTTGATTTAAATTTACCAAAAATTTCATTGCGGACATTACGCCCTTTAATCCGGAGCCGGGAATATCAAGTACTCTTGATTTTCCTACTCCTGTTCCGACAAATACCGCATCAAATCTTGTCGCAATGCTCTCAAGTGATTCTTCATTTACTTTTGCGTTTGGTTCAAAGTCAATTCCTAAATCGTGCAAGCCAGCTAATTCTCTAGCAACAACTGCTTTAGGCAATCTAAATTCAGGAACGCCGTATTTTATTACTCCGCCAAAAGAATTTGTTCCCTCAAATACTATTACGTGCATTCCTATTTGTGAGAGGTATGCTGCGACCGCAAGCCCCGAGGGGCCTGATCCAATAATCGCAATTTTTTTTCCAACTAAGTTGTGACGCGGTGGGTGTGGGGCATTATCTCCGATGAATCTTTCTATTCCTCCAATGCACACTGGCCCTTCTTTTGTTTTTGAAAGAATGCAGGCTCCTTCGCATTGTTTTTCCTGCTGGCAAATTCTTCCGCAAATGCTTGGGAAGAAGTTTTTTTCTCTAATAATATTAACTGCTTTTACTACGTCCCCTTCTCTAAATGCCTTAATGAATGCAGGAATGTTTACTCCTGCGGGGCACCCCTTTACACAATTAGGTTCTTTGCACTGAATACAACGATTTGCTTCAACTATTGCTTGGTCAAGTGTAAATCCTACCTCAACTTCCTTAAAAGTAGTTTTTCTTTCGGTAAGCGCAAGTAATGGAACCTTCATTTGTAACACCAATCAACCCTAAATGAAAATAATTACTTTATTTCCCAAAAATTCCAGGGCATTTCTCCAATACTCTTCCGAAGGCAAGCTCAAATTCACCCAATCGCTCCCCATACGCTTGGAACAGATTATTTGGAAGTGGCAGTATAAAAAGCTTTGTAAAAAGCGAAGTGTATTACGGCGATTGACGAAGTGTTTTCACCTTAAGGTAGATTTTTGCCAAAAAAGAAGGAGCTTTACTTGTAGGGAATGGTTTTCCCATTGGATATTACGCTTAGGGCCAAATTTCGTTCAGCGTCCCCAAGGGAGTTAATTTTGTATTCGCCGCTTACTCCAACAAAAGAGGGTTTTTGTTTTACATAGGCGGTTATGCAGACCGGGTTTTCGCCGCAAACTGAAATTGCTTCCCTCATAATCATATACAAATCATATCCAAGCGCGGAGTAAAGCTCTGATTCTCCTTGAGTGAATTCTTTTCTGTACGCCACCAAGAACTCGGCTGTTTTTGGATCCTGCTGATTGTAATCATACTGTGAAACAATCGCGCCTTCAGAGAGGTCTGTTAGTGAAAGCACTGATTTTAGCCCGAATGTTTCATTCCCAATTATCTGTTTTTTTATTCCAAGCTCTTTTGCCTGTTTTAGTACTAATGATGCCGTGGGTGCTGTGAGTGAAATAATTACTATTGCATTTGCATCAGTCGCATCAAGCCTTGACAACTGTGCACGCATATCTGTATCCTTTGAACCGTATTGTTCTTCAAGAATCACTTGCCCGCCGATTTCCTCAAAATCTTTTTTGAATGATTCTGCCCAACCAATCGGATAATCATTCATTTCATAGAGTACCGCAACAGTAGTAAATCCTGCATCAAGAGCTACTTTTGCCGTCATTTGCGCCATTCTCTCTGACGAAGAGGAAACCCTGAAAAAATGTTTTCCTGCACCTGAGAGTTTTGGCGTTGCTGACAGGGGAGAGGTTAGCAAAAATTCTTTTTCATTAGAGTAAGGAATAAGCGCAAGGGTCGGTCCGCTAAAAGCAGAGACAATTAGTTTGAAGTTCTGAACTTCAACAAATTTTTTCACAGCAGTTAGTGCAAGCGCCGGATCCGCTTTGTCATCCCCATAAAATACTTCAATCTTTTTTCCATTCACATCGGGAAATAATTCATTTGCTAATTCAAATCCTTGCTTTGAGGAAAGCCCCGTACCTGCTGCAGCCCCTGAGAGCGGAGCGGTAAACCCAATTTTTATTGTTTCGTTACTCGCAGGCACACCTACCGGAATTGTATAATAATTCAAAACGAGCGCGATAACAAGAACTACTAATAAAATTATCAACGCGTGAAGTTTTTTCATTTAATCACCAAAGTTAAAGCAATTTTTAGGTGTGACTAATTCTCCATCCATTCTTTTAATTTCCCAAGTATTATTGGTTTCTCTGCATGGAGCTGTGTAATATTTTTGCACCCGACAAGGAATGAGGCTATTTCCATTTCTTTCTTTAAATCGGTTAAATATTTTTTTATCCCAGCGCTTCCATTCTTGTTCTGCGCTTTTAGCATTGGCATCGCGCTACCAACCATATCCGCCCCAAGAACAAGCGCTTTTACCGCGTCGATTCCGTTTCGCACTCCTCCTGAAGCAATTACTTTTTTTGTTGTACCGTGTATTGCACTCTTTACTTGCATTAGGGATACTGCTGTGGGCAATCCAAATTCCCTAAAAATTCCCCCAAATCCTGTTTTGTGGCGTAGTGAATCAACTGCTGTCCAGCTTGTTCCGCCCGCGCCCTGTACATCAATCGCTTTTATTTTTGTATCCTTTAATGCAAATGCGATTTCGTATGAAACCCCGTGCCCCACTTCTTTTACATAAATTGGAACACTAATCTTATCAGAGAATTCAACAATTTTCTCAATCAGGCCAGAAAAATCCGCATCCCCCTCTGGTTGTACAGCTTCCTGAGCGGCGTTTAAATGTATTGCGAGCGCATCTACCTCTATTGCAGTGAGCGCGGCATTTACATCATCAGGCGAGAATTGTTTTAGTTGCGCAACACCAATATTCCCCGCAAGGAAAATATCCGGGGCAACATCGCGAACAAAATAAGTTTCTGTTAGTGAGGGGTGCTGTAGCATTGCGCGCATACTCCCTAAACCCATCCCGATTCCGAGGGCTTGGCAGGCTTCCGCAATATCCACATTAACTTTTTTTGATACCTGCGCTCCGCCTGTAATTGCGGATACAATAAAGGGAAAGGAAAACTTTTTGCCCAAAAACTCTGTACTCAAATCAACCTCTTTCATGCTTATCTCTGGGAGGCATTTGTAATTTAGTTCCACACACTCAAGGAGGGTTGTCTTCTCCGCAAAAGAAACATCTTTTGTTGCGCATAACTTCAAATGATCGATTTTGCGTTTCTCTGTCTGTGATGTCATACTAATCCCTCCTCCGCTCTAAAATAGTTCACCCTTTTGTTAAAGTTTGCAAGTTTACTCCCTAAAGTTTCCTTCAATTCAGCCTCGGCAAGTATTAGTGCCAAAGAAGCAAGCGATACAGGCATTCGTATAAGTTTAACATTTTCTTGTAAAGTGGGATAGAATACTCTTGCTGTGTTTTGCGCCCTCTGGGTAAGCTTGGCTTCTTCAGCGCTTAGTTTTCCCAAATTAGATTTAGGGCCGCTAATAGAAAACTTTTTTGCATCCTTTAATATTCCTGAGTAAGTCTTCTCATCAACTTTTACTTTTTGGGATAACTCAGAAATTAAGTAACTTCTAATCCTTTTTGCGGCTATTCCTGTGCATATGCCCCCAGTATATCTCATTTCGTGGGCGGCTTTCATTACTCTAGAAAGGTGCGGTGCGTGCTCTGAAACAATTCTTCCAACCCCAAGTGCCCTAAGTGCTTCCTTGCGTATCATCATTACGCGCTCATTTCTTTCCGCAAAGGTGATTGGTTCCCCTTGTCTCTCAACAGTCCTTATGTGTGCCTCGTGGGCGATCACCTCGGCAAGACTCATTCTTTTAGCAAGGGTATTAGCAATCTCTCTTTTGCGTGCCACGGTCCCCCCAATCTTTGCTTTCAGAGCGGATTGCATACTTCTTTGCGAGCGCACCGCAGGAGAAAACACGGCTCTTGAAATTGCTTTAACAGCTTTTGAAAATCTCATAAATAAAACCTAAATCTTCCTATCCACCAAATACTCAGCGAATTTCTTTAGCATTATTTTTGCATTGTTCTCAGGTAAAACTTTATCGACTTTTTTCCACGCATCTTCAACGAGTTTCTCAGCAGTTTTTCGCGAGTACTCAATTCCATCGTACTTTTGGATTATGCCAAGCGCCTCTTGGATTACTTTTTCTTCACTTGTGTGTGAGTCAAGTATTTCTATTAGTCTTTTTTTATCAGCGGGAATCGCTTTCTCAAGCGTTCTAATAATTATGAGTGTTCGCTTTCCTTCATGTATGTCCCCGCCAACACTTCCTTTTCCTTTCTTAAATTCGCTTTCGGTTAATTCCAAAATATCATCTTGTATTTGAAAGCCCACTCCCACTATTTGCCCAAAGTCGCCAAGTGCCTCGTATTGTTTTTGTGTTGCGCCCCCAACTATTGCGCCTAACTGGCAGGCGAATCTTGTAAGTACCCCTGTTTTTGAGAGGCACATATTCAAATAGTGTTTTTCGTTCGGAGTGAATCCGCCGTGATGCCATGCAATATCCCACGCTTGTCCTGAGCATACGCGAAGAAGCTCTTTTGCGTACAAATCATAAATATGCAATTTTTTTTCATTCCCGAGTTTGAATTCATCAGTCATTATTTTCATTATCGGCCAGTAGAACATTATTGTTCCTGTGTTAACCGCGGTATCAATGCCGAATATTTTGTGTGTACACGCTTTTCCTCTTCGTGCAACTGAATCATCCTCAACATCATCCTGCATCAAAGTGTTGTGAACAGCAATTCCATTTGCAATATAACTGTGTGTTTCCTCAACTTCAATATCGTATGTCTGCGCCAGTTCTTTCTCCGCAATAACTTCCCTTACTTCAACAAACCCCAATTGTTCAAAGCTCAGTTGTTCAGGCAGAGAGGGAACTTTTTCTTCTTGCCGCAGAGAAATTGCACGACCCCCTTTCCAATTCATAACATTTTGTGTATAAAGAAGAACTGTTTGTGCTTGGTTTACTGAGAGCGTGTAAAGAGTTGTTTGTTTTTTTATTGCGTTTGGAAAGTGTTCGTTTGAAACAATTTTCTCATTCACGTTTCCCGTGATAAAGCCTATGCCGTCTAAAAGCATTTTGAATTGTTCCACCAGTAATTTATTTGCACAAGCAAGCCTTATGTCGCCCCTTTTGACAATGTGCCCATCTGAATCTATATATCCTTTAACAAAGGCTATTTTGTATTCTCTTGGAAGCTTAAACACCCAATGAGGAATTTCAATGCCTAAGTGATTTTTTTTCAACCCCAAGTAGTCAAAAAGTTGCACTAATGCTGTTGAGCAGCAAGTAATACTATTTTTATATTTTGAAGATTCTGCTTCAAAAATTTTATCAGTTAATGCTTCATACTCTTCTCTCCCCTCAACGCCTTGTGGGATGCAAAGTTCTACTTTGTCTTTTGCTATATGCCCATCGCCCACAATAAAACCGCATAATTGGGCTAAGTCTTTTGTCATTAATATTGGAATAGTGTATCTATCTTTGACTTTTTTTTCAATTAGCGGCAACTCGGGCAATATCCCGTCTTTTCCATAAATATTTTTCCCTACAACCACAACATCTCCTTCACCCAAGTGCTTTATGCGTTTCCACTCAAACTTCACTTCTGCTTTTTCATACAAGCACTTATGCTCTTCAAAATCTTTCCAATTCATGCCCTGCTCTTCAACTAAATAATCAGTAAGTTCTCTTGGTAAAAAGCAGCCCTTATATCCGCACAAAGAATTTTTTGCGGCACCTTTAACCATTCCAAAATCATGTTTTGTAAACAGCTCGTCAACCATCGAGGAAATTGTTTTGCCTTTTCCTGCAAGGTTTTGGCGGAGCTTCTGTACAAAGCCTTTTTTTATTGAATAACGCGTTGGCTGGCTCTTTGCAACTGTTAAAAATGGGTGCTCTTCGGTTGCGGTTAGCGTGCGATTGTTTGTCTTTACCATAAAAACTTTTTTCAGTCCATTGTCGTGCTTGTGGGAAACTCTTCGTTCCTTTAATCTTCCATGCTTATCAACAGAAACAACGTAATCGCCTACTTGAACATCCTTCATTTTTTTGGGAGTGCCATCAGCCATCCAAACTAGAGAATTTTCCTCAACGCATCCGTTGTGAATTAGTTCTACCATTGGAGCAAGTTTTAGCGCTTCTTCCCATTTTCCTCCAACTGCTTCAGAACAAATACAAGTCATTACTGGCCGAAATCGTTTTCCGCCTCGGTCAAGCAGATCCCAAATGGGTTCATTCACGCCTTTTGTGTATGCCTCAAGGTCGAGTTCAAAAATGGTTTTACCAAGAGCGCCCTCAATCCATTTCTTTGTGGCTTTTCTTGGGATATAATTCTCTATTTCTTTTTCCACTTCAGGAACTTTGGATTTTAAGAATTCCTTTATTGGCATTTCAACTTCTTTTTTTGTAACCATATAACCAGCCTATACAAAGACTTGTGGTTTAACACATTAAAAAACATATCCTCTGGCTCAGAAAGAAAAAGCTATTTATACCCGCGCCAGCTGCGCACCAAGTTTTTCCTCAAGAAGCGCCAAAAATTCGTCAATTTTATCAGCGGGTACTCGGGCACCTGCAGCAACTTTGTGCCCCCCGCCCTCAACTCCAATAATTTCGGCACCTATTTCTTTTAGGGCTTTTCCAATATTTAGCCCGCGCCGAACAAGTACTGAGGTCCCTCTACCGGATACTTTCATCGTACCATCATTGTTGCGCGCAAGAGCAATTATTGGTTTATTTTCATCAATTACTGAGCCATAAAGCATTCCCGCGATTATTCCAACTAGGGATTCCTCTATCTGGTCGGCTGCGTCAAAAAAATAAAATGATTTTCTTTCTTCAATCCCGTGCTGGTTAATGAATTCTATTCCTCTTCTTAGCGCGGTTCGGTGTTCATCAAGCATTGCTATTGCTTCGCCGAATTTCCCATTCGGGTTTCTATCGCCCAAACAAATCGCAAGACCAACACCCGGTTTTTTGTGGCGGCCGCATGCGTTGAGTGCGGTGGCAAATTCTTTTCCATCACGAAGAGGACTTTTTTTGGCTTCTTTTGTAAAAGTATATGTTTCTCCAATTAATTGTTTTATTTTCCATTCCTCAACCCCCGCAGAAATCATGTGGGTGATTAATGCGGTTGAAAATATTTTTTTCTCTTCTTCTGAAAGATCCTCATATGAGAGCCGCTGCTCGGTGAAGGAATCCTTGAGCGGAATTCCTAATTCCGCAAGAAATGCTTTGCAATTATCTTCATTCGCAGTGAGTTCTGGAATAATTGGATTTGAAGAATATGCTAAATACGAAATTAATGGCCGGGAAATTCTACCGTAAAGGGCTAAATCTTTTTTTACTATCACAACTTTTGCTTCTTGCGCAATTTCAATTATTTTTCTGTTCAACCCAACAAGCGCGGAGCCTGAGTTATTGTCCTGCATGTCGCCTAAGGCGCCCACAATTGCGAGTTGTGATAAATCAGCATTATTTTTGTTAAGCGCAAGTGCGAAAAAGAATGCGGCGCCTGCTCCGGAAAGTTCTTTTCCGCCATCAATTCCAAACAAGAGGGGATTCGCATGCCATTTTAGTTCAAGTAATTTTCCTTCACGAGTTACAGGTTGATGGTGGTCTATTATGAAAAGGTTTCCGTCAAACTCTTTGACTAAATAATCCATTTGCCCAGAGCCAAAATCAACAAACAAATAATTTTTCCCTAAGGCGCGAATTTCCGCAATATTTTCCTTATACAATTGTTTAAGACAACTAGATGAAACTTTTTTTCCTTCGCGCTCAAGTGCTTTTATTGTTATTGCTCCGCTTGAAATACCGTCCGCATCATAATGATGAACCACAACTATTTCATCGCGCTTCTTTATCTCGGCTGCCATTTTGTTAAGTAGATCAAAAAAGCCTTTTTCATCCCTCTCTCCAAGCGCTTCCCCATAATGCATAAAGAATTCTTGCTTTGGAGGTGTTAAAAGATTAAGGTTAGTGCCTTGCCG
>DYDN01000016.1 GCA_020717885.1 Candidatus Forterrea sp. | reverse complement strand
TTAAGGCAACAAAATTCTCCCCTAAAAACAAAGACTTTCAACAAAGCCAGTCGATTCCAAGCACCCTATAAATAATGCGCCCAATAATCCATTTGGTTCCATTTGTTTTCCATAGCTTTATTGGATTCATGTTATCAAAGTCCTTATTTTATCAATGCTGATTTATTCATCTGTTAATCATACGCAGGCAAGGTAGTGAATATAAAGGTTAGTTCCTGTTTTCTTTTTGTGGATTTTTATAAAAAATAATGCTTTTCTCAGGGTTCTGAATTAAGTTCTTACCTGAGCTCAATCCTACCAGTAGCATCCGTCCTCAATTTTTTTGTAGCTTTTTGGTCTTTCGCTCAGTGCGGGTCTCACCCAGTGCTCATTAATTAAATCAGAATGGCTTTCTTCCCATCTCTTTCCCTTTATCCCAAAGAGTAGTTGTGTTGATCCGCCCATATGGATTGCTTTCTTCCCCATTCTTTTTATGTATGCAGCAAGAGGAAATCCATATGCTCCACATCCAAGTATTGCAATATCAAAATCTATTTCTGATATTTGCTTTTCCATTGATTTGAGTGCCTCAAACCAAGAGGCAAACCCGACTGTTTCTCCGCCCACTGAATTAACTGAGGTGATTGTTATTAGCTTAAATTTTGGCAGGATCTCTTTGTTCTTGAAAAGCAGTTCTCTTATTTTGTATTGTTTTTTTATGGTGCTTGAGTAGGGTGTTATTACAAGGACTTTTTTTTCTTTAAGCGCCCTTGTCCATGGGTTAGGGTGATAAAATGGTTCTATGTCATCAAGCGGAATCTTCTTTGCATGCCTTAATTCACTCTTAAAATATACTTCCTCAGGGCACCACTGTCCAAGTATATCAATTTGTTTTGTATCTTCAAGCATTCTCAAGTAGAACTTTCTCGTACTCTCTCTTGTTATTGGGAAAAAACCAGCATTAGTCTCAAGCGGAATGAATTTTGCTTTATCATATTTACTTTTACCCGCTATTATTCGCCCCATCTCCTTCATTGCGCTAATTTCTATTCTTCCAAACCTGCAAACCATTGCAGGGGATTCTGATTTTAAAATCTCGAATATTCTGTCTGAAGCCGCCTGTCCTCTATAATCAGTACCCATTAGTAATTCCTGATTTAATTTTCTAATTTTTTTAACAATTCCAGTAATGCCGGCTTTTTTTAAAGTTCCTTTAATTGTATGAAGGGCGTTTTTTTGCTGAGTCATGCATAAGTATTGCATGTAATGCTTTAAATTAACTTACCAAAAGATGTTTGTACCAGACAAAAGAGATTTGTACTAGATGGTATATAAGGCTGATTTGTTTAACCTTTTGTGTGCCGTGGTGTTTTTGCCGCAGAGAATAATTTTAGTTTGGATAATTTAGTTGGTGACTGAACTGATGACAAAATCTATTGCCCCGGTATTGCTTTTGGTTTTCAATCGCCCAGAAACCACGGCAAGAGTTTTTGAAGAAATTAGAAAAGCGCGGCCAAATAAATTATATGTTGCTGCGGATGGCCCAAGGAAAGAGAGGGCCAACGAAAAAGCACTGTGCGAAGAAACAAGAAGAATTGCAACCGCTGTCGACTGGCCGTGCAAAGTAAAAACCCTTTTTAGAAGAGAAAATCTTGGCTGTGGAAAGGCTGTTAGTTCTGCAATTACTTGGTTTTTCAAAAATGAGGAAATGGGAATAATTATTGAAGATGACTGCCTGCCGGATCCGAGTTTCTTTACTTTTTGTAGCACCCTGCTTGTGAAATATAAAAACAATAAAAAAGTTGGGTCAATTTCGGGGGGAAATTTTCAACATGGCGGCGGGATAAGTGTGAAAGAGAGTTATTTTTTTTCGCGCTATCCACATATCTGGGGGTGGGCAAGCTGGCGTAGAGCCTGGAGTAAGTATGACCTTATTATGTCCGATTGGCTTAGAATAAAATCCAATGGTTCAAAGTTGGAGGAGTTGTTTGTTTCAAATGATGAAAAAAGAGTTTTTTCGAAGTGGTTTGATGAAATTCACTCCCATCCTGCTATTACGTGGGATGTGCAGTGGATCTTTGCCTTTTGGAAGAGTAAAATGCTTTCTGTTTACCCAAACAGGAATCTTGTGGTAAATATTGGGTTTTCTGGTGAATCCACTCACACAATGGAATCAAGAAAGTTTCTCAGTCAGATAAAGCTTGAATCAATCCATAGTTTGATTCACCCAAGTAAGGTTGAGAGAAATGTTGCTGCGGATACCTTTACTTTTAATAGATGGTTTAACACAAAATGGTATATGAATGTTATGTGGTTTTTGCCTTTTTGGGCAAGGGCTTTTTTAAAAAAATCTTTTGGAAGGTGAGATAATGAATGTACTTGTAACCGGCGGAGCGGGATTTATTGGGAGCAATCTTGCAGACAAATTTGCAAAGAATGGAAACAATGTAATTGTCCTTGATAACCTTTCAAGAGTGAATGTTGAAAAGAATCTTGCCTGGCTTAATGCGAATAATAAAAATATTGACTTTATTAAAGCAGATATTAGGTATGACCAGAATGTTTTAGATAAAGTAATGGAGCGAGTGGATGTAGTTTTTCATTTTGCTGCGCAGGTTGCTGTAACCACTTCAGTTGTTGATCCTAGAGAAGATTTTGAGTTAAATGCTCTTGGAACATTTAATGTTCTTGAGGCTGTAAGAAAATCAAAGAAAAAACCGATTGTGTTTTACTCGTCTACAAACAAGGTTTATGGCGGAATGGAGGATATAAAAACTGTTGAAAGAAATGGTCGTTATGAGTATGCTGATTATCCTCTTGGAATTGCAGAAGACCGTCTTCTTGACTTTCACTCCCCTTATGGCTGTTCCAAGGGATGTGCCGAGCAGTATGTAAGAGACTATTCAAGAATTTACGGTCTAAAAACAGTGGTGTTCAGGCAGAGCTGTATTTTTGGGTACCGTCAGTTCGGGGTTGAGGATCAGGGCTGGGTGGCATGGTTCACAATAGCAACTCTCTTTGACAAACCACTTACTATTTACGGTGATGGAAAACAAGTACGGGATGTATTGTTCATTGATGACTTGGTTAGTGCTTATGAGCTTGCTCTCAAGAACATCGATAAAACCTCCGGGCAGATATATAATGTTGGTGGAGGCTCCTCAAATGCGATGTCTCTTCTTGAACTAATAAAAAATCTTGAAAAAGCGTATTCAAAGAAAATAAAGTATTCGTTTAGTGACTGGCGCCCTGGAGATCAGCCAGTATTTGTCTGCGACATCTCAAAGGCGAAGAGAGACTTTGGGTGGGAGCCGAAAGTAAGGGTAATTGATGGTGTTGAAAGACTCGCTAAATGGGTAAAAGATAATAAGGACTTATTTAGTTAACGGGAAATGAGACTATGTTCTTAGAAAGGAATATTTTGGGTGATTTGTTTGAATGTACTATATGATTATCAGATTTTTTGGTATCAAAACTATGGCGGAATATCAAGGTACTATGCGGGGCTAATGGATTTTGCTTATGAGAAAAAGTTATTTGATTTTAAAAGCGCAACACTTTTCTCAAATAATCGTTTCATTAATGGCAAACCTTACTCAAAAAGTGTTCCATTCCCAAAACTCCTTGTTAATGGCAGAAATGTGCTTACTTTCTGGCCCAATAAATTAAATCGGGCAAATACGATGCGCCTGTTAAACACCGGCAAATTTGATTTATTTCACCCGACATATTTTCAGGATTATTTTGTAAATAAAATAAAAGTTCCATTTGTGATAAACTTCTTTGATTTAATAATGGAAAAGTTTCCCGAATTTTTTGTAGAGGGGGTTAAATTCTCTGCTGAAAAAAAGAATTTGCTTTCCTCGGCATCAATGTTTATTGCGGCCTCGAATAATACAAAAAAGGATTTGATTGATCAATTTGGTGTGGAGAGCGATAAAATTGGTGTTGCATATCTTGCCACACACATATTGCCCCACTCGGTTGTAAACGAGACTAGATTGGCAGGTGTTCCGAACGAATACATTCTGTTTGTTGGTTCAAGGAGCAGGTATAAGAATTTTGACTTTTTCTTAAAATCAGTTTCTCCGATTCTAAAAGACAATCCTAAATTATACGTCGTGTGCGCGGGTGATCCTTTTTCAGAGGCTGAGCTGAAATATTTTGATGAACTTGGTGTAAAAAACAGGGTGATTATCTATAAAGTAAATGATGATGACCTGATTTATCTTTATGGGCACGCAAAGCTATTTGTATTTCCCTCGGCTTATGAGGGGTTTGGGATACCGCTGCTTGAATCATTTAATTGTGGTTGCCCAATGGCTATAAGCAATGCAAGTTGTTTCCCAGAGGTGGTTGGGGACGCCGCTGCATATTTTGATCCCCTTGATGAAGTGTCAATGCGGGAAACAATTTCAAATGTTTTGTTTGATGAAAAAATGAGGGCGCTTTTGGTTGAACGCGGCTTTGAACGCACAAAAGCGTTTTCCTTGGAAAATACAGCTTTGCAAACAAAAGCAATATATGAAAAAGTTTTGGAGTGAATTAGGGTGGCTAAAAAAATCAGGCTTACGGTGGTTACTGTTTGTTTTAATGCTGAAAAAACAATTAGCGCTGCAATTAAATCAGTTTTATCACAAGGTTTTAATGATTTTGAGTATATTATCAAGGATGGTGCTTCAAAGGACAATACTTTATCAATTGTATCAAAATATGGAAAGAAAATAGCTAAAGTCATATCCGGGCAAGATAAAGGATTGTATGACGCGATGAATATTGCGGTGAAAAAAGCAAAAGGAGAGTACATTTATTTCTTGAATGCGGATGATGCGCTCAAAGATAAGCATGTGTTTGAAAAAGTTACCTCCTTTTTGGACTCAGAAAATGATTTAGTTTTTGGGGATATTGAATTTTTTTATCCTGAAGAGAATTCATATGTGAGGGTTTCCCGAAAAGCTTCAATTGAGGAACTAAAAAAAGGCAACATGCCGCCTCACCAGGGTTCGTTTGTTAAGAGAAGTCTCTTGCTCGCCCATCCGTTCAATACAAAGTATCGCTCTTCCGCTGACTTTGATTTTTTTTGCAGGGTTTTGGCTTCAGAGAGGAAGGTAAAAAAAATCGGCGAGATTATTGCAATAATGACAATGGGGGGCATAAGTTCGGGGAAAGTTTCTTATAAGGAAACCGAGGCGATTATTAAACAATATTTTGGGTTCCTTGCTTTTTTAAAGATTTTATTAAAGCACAAGCTCTTTTCATTGACTAAGCGATTTCTTCTTCTGGTTGGGATTAAGCTTCATAAGGGATAAATTATATTCCTCTATAACTAGTGACTAAATAAGCTGTTTTATCTCGTTTGCCAGTTTTCCAGTTCTCTTTATCTTAAGAGAGGTAGTTGTTGAAAAGTGCTTTATTAGATTCTTTGCATCAGCTTCCCAAGGAATTTTGAATTTCTCATTAAACGCTTTGCAAATCTCTATTTGGTGGTCATCAACCGCCTCCCTAAATTTTTTCATCCGGGGAATTAGAATAAGCTTCTTTTTTGCTTCCACAACTTCTAGTATGCTTCCCACTCCCGCGTGACTCACAACTATGTTCGCCCAAGCGAGCATTTTTTGAAAGCCCACATCATCAAAAAAATCCTTGTGTTTGCAGTTTTTTGGTAGGTAATTTGATTTTCCTGTCTGAAGAAATATATCATATCGTTTATCTTTTGCAACCAAGTCCATCTCCTTAATCAATCTGTCAAATGGATAAGTGGAGCCAACATTAACAAATATTCTGGTTTTCATTCAAACACACTCCCAACATACTTCGCTTTTGGAAACCATTTCTTGCCTTCGGGCCACTGGACATAAAAGTGATCAACTTTTCCATAAACCAGCTTCCCGCAAAGGCTTGGAGAATTTACCCTTGCCAGTGACTCAATATAAATCGTTTTTTTCCCAAGAATCCATCCAAGTATTAGTGCAGGGTATCCAATTTCCGCCCCAGTGCTAATTATTACATTTGGGTTTTCTTTGATGAAAATTACTATAGTTTGAATGAATGCGACTAGTGTTCTGAAATAATTTCGTTTAGGCTGGATTATGAAATACATTTTCTCTTTCCTTGCTATGCTTTTTGCATTAATTCTTTTATCGCTTATAAAAAAATATTCCTTTCCCGCCCAAGCCTCTTTAAGCTGCATGGCCTCAATAATATGCCCCCCTGCGCTTGCTGCTATGCAAATTTTCATTTAATTTCCCTCATATAAATTGTATTCAGTCTTGTTTGTGCCGCTTTTTTGTAGCCCCTTGTTGAGAGGTATTTATCAAATTCATCAGATAAATCTCTTCCATATCCCCTTGATGTTGATTCAATGCAAATGGTTTTTGGTCTGTATTTGTTCCAGTCATTACTTTTTAGAACCTCCATGTCAAAACCTTCAGTGTCAATTGATAGGAAATCAATTTCACTCCTTGTATATTTGCCCAACACTGTTGAAAGTTTTTCCACCCTAATTCTATGTTTTTTAACAATTCTTTTCCCCTGTTTTTTATATTCTTCGGCTTCTTTCTCTGAAAAAGTTGAGAGCATGTCTTCTTCGAACTCATAATAATTCAAAACCCCTTTTTTAGATGCAATTCCGATTCCGAGGTTTGTGTCGGTAGGGCGTTTTCTTTTGAAAAGTAAAATATTCTTTGGGTTTGGTTCAATATTTATCCCGCTCCAACCTTTTTTGAAGAACCTTGCCGTGTTGCTGCAATCAATCGGATTATTTGCGCCTACATCAACATAGAATCCTTTTTTTGGGGTTTTAAGTATGCGTTCTATTATCAGGTCCTCTCCCTTTTGGCTGTAGGAGCCCTTTATTTTTTCATTAACAGTTACATGCCACAGCAAAATACCGTTTCTTATAAAAGGGATTCCGAGAATCGGTCTTATTTTGTTGATTATTTCGTTTGCGAAGCGCTTTGTCATATGTTCACCCAAATATTTTCTTAAATTGTTTTACAATCCGTTCCTCATTGCACCACTTATTCGGGTTATTTCCCTTAAACCAAGGCTGTGAAAGCATATTAAGATATTTTTTTTGATTAGTGTCAAGCTCAATCACAGCATCCGCGACTTTCTTTGTGTCATTATAATCAAAGTAATTCACAAAACTTTTTGTGTTAAAATCTCTCCCAATCTCCGGATTTCCCCAGTATATTGGTATTGAGTTTACAAGCATCGGGTGATATATTTTCTCCGTAGTGTATCCTGGGTATGATGAGTTTTCAAACGCAATAGTGAATTTGTGTGGTTTTTGGAAATTAATAACATCCTGCCTCCAATTCCCAAAGTGTCTTGAGAGAAGTGCTGAGAGGGTGTGTTTTTTGATAATAATCTTCTCTATTCGTTGAAGTGGTCCTATAAAGTGTCCAAGTTTTTGCGGCACAATCGGGTTCATATTATTCATTGACTTTCCAGGCGCGTCAATTTTTTTGTATTTTGATAGTTCTTTGAAAAATTCCACTCTCTCTTTAGCATCCTTTGAATAAGCATAATTGCAGAATTTTGTTTTTTGCCTGCTTATTTGTGCGGGGTGTTTCTTTTTTGTAAGATCTCTTCCTGCGCCATAGTAAATATACAGCGGGAGGCGCATATACTTTTTATTTTTTATTTCCTCTTCATACTCAAATCCAAATCCATAATCACATTTCTTCATATCAACGCGTATATTCTCTCCGGTCCAGAATATTTTTTTAAAGTTCCCATCGATTTTTGGCATTTTTCTGTCCTTTTCTCCCGTGAACGCAGAGAAAAGAACAAAATCCGGATTTGTGCTTTCTTCCCACAGAAAATGCTTATTTAGAAAAGTCCTAAAATAATCATCTTCCTTTACTGCCTCTCTTGGGAAGTATTTGAAAGCAAGTTTTATTTTTTCCATCAAATCAACCTGGATTTTAGTTAACCCTTAAAACAAACTAGCTTGTTTGAATTATATAAACTTGAGTAGGTACACTATTATTATTGTGCAGCAGAGCAGTGCCTGCAGCCCAAGTATGATTGCAGTGGTTTTTTGTTCAGTAAATCTTCCTTTGCCCAGACGCAGAACAAGTTGGGTTAGCGAACCGCCTTTAGAGCTTGCAGAGAGCTGATTCTTTTTATTTGGGCGCCCAAAGCATTCGCTTTGGAATTTATGCTTTGCTTTAATTAAGAATTCAATTATGAACAGTGCTACAATCAGCAGACCAACACTTTCCATGTTTCCAATTATGCTCATCACCGCAAGGTTAGCTCCAACCATGAGGGTAAGTGAGTCCCCCCCAAATATTCTTGCAGGAAACCAGTTGAATCTGAGGAAAGCAATTAATGCGCCTATCATTGCGATTCCAAATAGTGCCGCAGTTATTTGTCCGGAGAGTAGAGCAATTATTGTGAGGGTGGTAGTGAGAATTATTCCCTGTCCCGCCTCAAGACCATTAAATCCAGCAAGCATATTAAATGCGTTACTTGCTCCTGTTACTCCGATTGGAATTATTATAAGCGAATAAATTATTCCAAGCTGGATTTGTCCAATAAACGGAATAACCATGGCGGTTTCTCCAGCCGCAATTGCCATTAAAGGGAGCGCCGCAATTATTGGAAATAGTGCGTGTTGCCACTGCCGAATTCCTTTTTTCCACCCAATAATATCATCAATGAACCCGATAAAGCATATCATTGCGATTGTTGAGAACCCCGCTAGCAGAACACTAAGCTCAATTGTGAATGCATGAAGGTATGTTGAGAGAAAAATAGCCGAGAATATTCCAAAACTAAAACCTAAAAAAACCACCACCCCCCCCAGTTCTGCTACTTTTGGTCTGCTGTACTTATTCATGTCCTTTCCAAGGAACCCTTGTGCGCGCATTCTCCGTATGAATGGGGGCATTATGAGAAGCACGCTTATGAGTGCAAGTATGAGAGGTATAATTATTGAAAGCATAATAAAGGAGGCTTTTTTTTATTTATAAACGACTTGGTACGATTTTTTGGGAGAAAAAATGAAGCTACTTTATTTGAATTATTAAGAAAAAGTGCAAATGATGTTTGGTTATTTCTTTATTTTGAAGATCTTTATTCCTTTGTTGGAATAAACCTGCTCGTAATATTTGCTGGTTTCGTCGCTGTTTGTCCAAACCTTTGTCAAATTAATGTTATTCATTATATTGTTCATTACAAGCAGCTGGTCATTTGTTCTATAATAGAACAAAGGCAGGGAGCCGTTTTGGAAGTCATCAGGCACCTGTTTCCATTTTGTTGATAATTTGTTCCAGTCGCTTGCGCCTATTGAATTGCCTCCGCAGGAAACGTTTGGACTGTTATTGTCAATATTGCTGCAGTCAAGCACCCTGTATGAGCCTGCGGCACTGTATTTCTGCACGAGTTTTGAATCAATTTTATCAACAACATAAAACTCAAAAGTTGGGGCATCGTTAAACATTCCGGACTCAAGTATTAAATAATCCGCACCAATTTCTTTAGACGCTATTATGTATCCCCTGTTCGTATCAGTTGTTGTCACAAATTCAGCGAGCTCCTTGTTTGCCCACCCCGAGGCATTTCTATTATCAGTAGAGTATTTTCTGTCAGTAGTGAATGCTAATATGTGCCCTTGGTCCCACCAGTTAAAGAACTTCGCGTCAGTTGGGGTGTTAGTTATTATCCACTGCTGCGCAGCCTGCCACTGCTGGTTTTCATCCACATATGGAACATAATCAGGGAAGAATCTTGCTGAGGCCCCAACGCCAAGGACTACAAGGAAGAAAATAACCACAAAAATAATTTTTGCCTCAAGCCCCTTTGGTATCTCAAATTTCTTCAGTCCCTCAAATAGAACATAAATTGTTATTGCTGTTGCTGGTGCGATTGCCAAACCAAAAACAAAAGTAAATTTCAGTGTATACCACGCCATAAAGAGGGTTATTATTGTCCACAAAAAGAAAATTATTCCAGTATGATAATCCTTTTTATCCCTAAAGAGCCAGATACTTAAAGGGAAAAAGAAAAGTGCAACTATTGGGAAAAGTATAAGTGAATTATATTTTGTGCCAAAAAAGTTGTGGCCGACACTTTCTTCCCCAACCATACTACTAATAGATGTTCTGTCAGAAAGATCAGGAATTGCAGCAAATACAATTGCCATGACAATTAGTCCGACGTATAGTCCAGTGATTACAATGAACGGGATATATTTCTTTGTTTCCGGCTTAAGTTTTGTGATAAAGAAGATACTTAGTACCGCAACTATTGCCGAAACAACCATGGTTCCAATTAATACAATTGTCTGATCAAGGTGCATTGCCCTTGCAACATATCCCAAGGCGTCAGAAATCCAGTCTTCTCCGTAAGCATAGGATATTATATGGAATATTACCATTGCAATAAGAGTTTTTATTAAAAAGGCAAATGCATGATTTCCTTTTATTGAAGAGGAAGTGTCTTCCTGTTTACTCGCTATAAGCATTATTGCAAATATAAAGTATCCAATTATAATCAGAGGGATTAAGAGGTACATTCTCCAGGTCATTGACATTAACCCGAAGAAAATCCCCGCGATTGCGGTATTAATCAGTGTTGCCCTATCAAGCGAGTTATTTTTTACTGCACGCACAAAGAAAAGGAATCCTATTACCATCCAAAGGAATCCAAATGCGTTATCTCCCTGCGCACCCGCCATTGTTCTATATGCAAATGCGGGAGTTACCGCTGCAATGAATGCGGTAAGTAATCCAATTCTTCTGCTGTTAAAAACTTCCTTTCCGAGGAAATACATAATTATGCATATTAGCGAACCAAATACAACTGGGTTTAGTTGCATTGAAAACATGAGGAGATCTTTGTTGTAAGGCTGACCAAGTGAAAGTAAGTAATAAAACGCCTGACTTATTGTGTGATAAAGCGACCAAGGCTGTGCTGCCACTCCTCCTGCAACCTCATAGTAAACCATAGGATCAGGGCTGATTATGTGCCCCTGTGTCACAAGTTGTTCCACAAGTCTTGCGTGGTAAAATGCATCAAATTCGAATAAGTAGTGGTATCTCAATAGGTGGCCCCTTATTCCAAATGCGATTAAGAAAATTGCTATTAAAAGAACAATAATTACTCTATGCTCCCACAAAAAAGATTTTGCTTTATCAAATGCGCTGCTGCTTGAGGGGGCTGAAGGTGAATGGTGTGAGAGTGAGTGTTTGTGTTCACTATGGTGTTCGTGTTTATGCCCTTCATGCTTTTTATGAACCGCATGTGCGTGTTCTACAGCGTGTTCGTGGAGAGCACGTGCGTGCTCAGAATGAGAATTTCCCTTATTTTCCCCGCCAGAAGGAGTTTCCATAACGGATTAATACAGAACGCAACGCTTTAAAAAGCATTTTACCAGAAAAAAACTTTTCTCTTTATTTTCAATTACTCTTAGCCCAATTTTGTTCTACTACTTATTTTTTATTAACATACAACCCATTCACTTCATGGCATTCAAAAAACTCCTTTTCGCTACCGCTGGAATTCCAATAAGTACGCCACCCCCACATACCACCCTTGACGGGCTTTCGCACGTAAAATCCCTTGGTTTAAATGGAATGGAACTTGAGTTTGTTCACTCCGTGAATATTTCAGCGGAAAAAGCCCCGCTTGTGAAGAAAAAAGTTGAGGAAAACGAGCTTACCCTTTCCTGCCACGGTTCTTATTACATTAATCTTAATGCGGTGGAGAAAGACAAACTTGCGGCTTCAGTTCAGCGAGTGCTTGCCTCTGCTCGCCGCGCGGAAGAAAGCGGGGCATTCTCAATGACATTCCATGCCGGGTTTTACCTTAAAGATTCTCCCGCAAAGACTTTTTCAAATATTAAAGTCCAACTGGAGGAAATAATCTCCGAACTCCGTTCCACAAAAAACAAAATTTTGGTTCGCCCCGAGACAACGGGAAAAGGCACACAATTCGGTTCGCTTGATGAACTCCTCTCACTTTCCTCCAAGCTCGACCAAGTTCTGCCGTGCATTGATTTTTCTCACCTTCATGCTCGCTCAGGAGGAAAACTTAATTCTTATGAAGAATTCCGCGCAGAGCTTGAGAAATCCGAAAAAGTTCTTGGAAAAGATTTCTTGAAAAACTTGCATTGCCACGTTTCAGGAATTGCTTACTCCAAGAAAGGTGAGAAGAATCACCTAGTGCTTGCGGAATCAGATTTTAAGTACAAGGAATTAATGCAGGCGCTAAAAGATTTTAATTGCGCTGGCTTAATTGTTTGCGAATCCCCAAATATTGAAGAGGATGCACTACTTTTGAAGAGAACATTTGAGGAACTATAAATCTTTTGCACTCTTTACTTTGCTTAAGCTCAGAAATTAATAAAAAAAATTATTTCTTGTGATGGTTTTCCACCACAAGCAAGAAAATGTTACTTTGTCTGCTCTATTTTGATGCACTTAACAGGGCAAGCTGTTTCCACATCTTTATTACATCCCGCTTCTTTAACTACTTTTGCAAATACCTTGCCTTCTTTCTTTCCGCCAACAAGTATTGCTTTGTCTCCTTCGAATCTCCAATCAGTTGGGCAAATAGCCGCGCATGCTCCACAGCCGATACACGCACCAAGATCCTGTATTATTTTGAATGCCATTTTTAGCTCACCTCTATACTATTTGAAAAGTAGGGTTGATGAGTTTAAATAATTTCCGCCCTCACTTTTTCGCTGAAGTTTCACTTTTCTCTTTGCTAATTTCTTTGGCAAGAATGCATGCAACAACATACATCCACATAAGATCAATTGTTCTTGCGATTGGGAGAATTATCTCCATTTCCACTCCTCTTTGCTGTAAGAAGATTGTACTTATTGGGTGTAGAACAAATGAAACAAATTGCGCTATTGCGCTGCTTGGCGCCATTGGGGCGATAAGACTATTGTATATTTCCGCGATAAGGAAAACTATGAATAACCAGTATAGCTTTTTCCAGCTTGGCGCGAGAAACTTGATTTCTTTCATTTAATCACTAATAAGATAAGGTTCTTTTTGTTAAAAAGGGTTCGCTCAAGAAGACACGGAATAAAACTTGATATAAAATCAAGAAATAAATATTAATGAAGGCAGCGTTCGGCAGGCTCCACACGTAGTGCAGTGCCAAGACCAATCCTTGTGATGCTTAACTTCCGGGTTCGGAATGGGTCCGGGTGTTTCCATCGCGGTTTGGCCGCCTTCATACAAATTGCGCATTGGAATGTTTATAAAGGTTGCCTTTAAGGCGGCTTTGTTGAAAGTCCGTGTTTTTGTTTGTAAAGGGGCTTTTTTATGCCCCAATAGTGTTTAGGTTATTGGGGTTGGGTGAACCAATTGAGGTGGTTTCCTGATGAATTGTAAGTTGGTTAGGAAAGTTAAAGTTTTGCTCAAGCGAGCTAAGATGCCTGATTTTTTGCATCAGTTTGGTCCAAAGTGGTTTCCACTTTG
>DYDN01000015.1 GCA_020717885.1 Candidatus Forterrea sp. | reverse complement strand
TTCTAAACGCGCTATTAAGAAGCCCCACACTTTAGTGTGGGGTAATTCACTCACTTTCTAAATTAACTCTGTTTTATTTTAAAACTTTCCAGTATAAATCCCTATCTATGTATTTTCCTCTGTCAAAATAATAGTCCTTCGCAGTCCCCAATAGAACAAACCCGTTTTTTTCAAGAACTTTTTTGCTAGCTTCATTATTCGAGTCTGCGGTTGCTTCAATTGTGTGTAAGTTCAGATTTTTCTTTATGTATTCAATTCCAAGCGCGCATATTTTGCTTCCAAGTCCCTTTCCCCATTCTTCGCGCATAATCCCGTATCCGATTGATCCGCGTTTATCCTTCGCATTTATTTTGTAAACATTAAGTACACCAATTCTTTTCTTTCCCAGGAGTACAACAAAGTAAAATACTTTCCCAATTTTTGCTTCGCGCCCCATTTTTCTCATTTCAATTCTTGTTTCCTCCACGCTTTTGTAAAGTAATCTGTCTAAGTAGTGTTTTTGATATTCTTTATTCTGCATCATCTCGTAAATAAATTCAGCATCCTCTTCAGTAGCTAATTTCAAACTAAGTTTTTGTTCAGCCATGCTTGTATTAATCTCGTTAAGGTTTTTTATTTCTAGGCAGTTAGCAAAAAGTTGCTTACTTTAACACAATTACTTCGTTTTCTTCCATTCGTGGAGGATTTATTGGAGAAGGGGGCTTGTACGGCTTGTCCCTTGAGTTTGGTGTTGGCGCACTAACTCCAACACAATTAAGTGTAATTCTCTCAAGCGCGGAGTATATCCCTTCCTGTGTAAGCGGCACTCTTATTGGTTCAACTTCTTCAATTGAGTAGAACTCCTCAAGCCGAACAGCATATGCGGAATAAGTATATTTTTTCTCAATTAATCTTCTTTGTACAAGGCACCAATTCTTTTTCACAAATTGAGCAAGCTTTGAGGTTTCAAATAGTTCCGTTTCCCACTTTGAGTTAATTATCATTGTCCAATCGGAATTATTCATTAATTCTCTATTTCGTACCCGCACTTTAATTGTATTTTCCCCTAAGCCGCCAAATGAAAATTTTTGGTCAATTGTTGTTCCATTATATAAATAATCAACGCCATAGTGTGCATCCTCAATTGGTTTCATTTCTTTTGGGCGCATTCGCGTAAGCATTGCGCGTATAACATTTTGCTCCGCGCATGCAGGTTCAATGCGCTGGAATTTTTTTCTAAAAGAAGCTTTTCGGCATTTTTTTGCGCGAGAAAGGTCAAGTAAAAGTTCTGGCAAAAAGGCAGTTCTTGTTGCTTCGAACATCGCCCCATTATTGTCCTTACTTATTTATATTGTTTTCCTTCGCCCAATAACTTCCCCGGTTTTTTTATCTCTTGCAGATTTTCGTTCATTAATTTCATTAAGCATGTATTGTGGCAAGTGTAAATGAAGTTTATTTGCAGGGGGATTGTTTGTTCCGTTTCCGCCATGTTTTATTCCCGCGCGCACAAGCATACTTGTTACTGCTCCCGGGGGGAATTGTCTCATAAAACTCGGCAGCGGCGGAATGTTTTTTTTCTTCACCGGCATTCCTCTCACTCAACAAACTTTATTTTCCCGATACTCTTCTTCGCTTTCTCAAAGTTTTTGTTGAAGTCCTCATAGAATTGTTTTGCGTGGGTGAGAGCATATTTTGCTTTGCATTCTCCGCACAAGTTCTTCCCAGATACGCATTCCTCGTACATTTTTGAAAGTACTTTATCCTCTTTTATGAAGTGGTTTTTGCAGTACTCATAAATCATGCATTTTTGTATCTCTCCTCCCTTCTCATGCTGTTCCTCTTTTGTTGCTCTTCCGCCTGTGAGCGCTTTGTTTATTTTCTTCTCAACGATTTTCAAATCCTTCTCAGGGATTTCAAGTTTTACGAGTTCTGAATCGCTTTTGCTCATCTTAAACGAACCATTTAGCGCTGGAGTGTATTTGTTATAAACCGCTGAAGGCAAAAAGAACCCATACTCTTGTTTTAATCTCCTTGCGACATCTCTCACCATCCTCATGTGCGGTGATTGATCTATTCCAACAGGGATTACTCCGGGCATCTTTTCAGAGAGCTGTGGGAACAAAATATCACCCATTTGTGTAAACGCGCTCATTACTTTTGCAGGGTGCACCGAACCATATATTGCCCTAAATTCATTCTCAGTGATTTTTTGCGAGCATATTGCTGCAAGGTTTGAAACTTTTTTGTTCTGGCTTTGAAAGTAAAAATTTGTTTTATTAATATCAAGCCCAAGCGCAATGTATGCGGGTATGTGAAACTCAAGCGCTCTTTTCTTTCCTTCCTCAATTGTCACTCCGCGTGTGGCTTGTGATTCAACATCTGCAATCAGGACGTATGTTTTTGCTCCGTGGTCCTGGAAGTATTTGACATTTTGTATTACCGTTTCCGTCCCTAGGTGTATTTTTTCGCTTGACGGCATGATTCCGGTCAGGCAGTAAAAGGGTTTTTTGTTTTTTATTGCATTTGCGATTTGTTCCCCGTCCTGCATCCCAAAATTTATTCCTCTTCTCATTTGGAGGTTTGGTTCAGGAAAAATATTATTGTCAAAGCTCTGCATTCCAAATTCTTTTATGAGCCTAGCATAATCATGCACAAGCGCATTTCCCCACGGGTCAATACTAACTTTTTGCTCTTCACTCATTTCATCGCTTCTCATTAATAATCACCTAAGCATCTTTTTTAATATTCTGCCTGTTCGCTTCAGTTTTGTGTAATCTCCACTAGTTTTTCCAGTACTTTTAGTGCTTTTCCCGACTCAATTGATTCTTCCGCAAGTTTCTTTCCTTCTTTCATATCCTTTGCTTTTCCAGAGACTACAAACGCGGCGGCTGCATTAAGCATCACTATATCATGGTGTTTTGTTTTTTTACCTAATAGTACATCAAGAATTATTTTTGCGCTTTCTTCTTTATTATTTGCTTTTAATTCGTCCACGGTTGCATAGGGGATACCAATTTCTTTTGGGTCAAAGTAATAAGTGTTGGTTTTTCCATTATTTAGTTCAGTGATTTTGGTTTTTCCGGTAGTAGTTATTTCATCAAGCCCTCTGCCGTGCACAACCATCGCCCGAATGATACCATTTTTCTTCATTGCCTTTGCAACAATTTCAGTCATGTTTGGGTCAAATACCCCCATTAATTGTTTTTTTGTTTTACTTGGATTTAGGAGTGGTCCGAGTATGTTGAATATTGTTCTCACTCCAAGCTCTTTTCTTAGTGGCGCAATATTTTTGAATATTGGGTGGTGTTTTTGCGCGAAAAGAAAAGCAATGTTTGTTTGTTTCATTGTCTGTACTGGATTTGCCACTGCGTTGTTCATGTTTACTCCAAGGGCTTCAAGCACATCATAGCTTCCGCTTGAGGATGACACTGCTTTGTTTCCGTGTTTTGCTATTTTTACTCCCCCTCCTGCCGCAACAAACATTGCGGCTGTGGAAATGTTGAAGGTTTTGCTTTCATCTCCTCCAGTTCCACAAACATCAATGCATTCCCCCCCAAGATTAATTATTTGTGCGCGTTTGATTAATTTCTCCGCAAATATTGCGAGTTCATTTGCGGTTGCTTTCTTTGACTCAAGGGCGCAAAGTATTCCGCTCATTTGTACTTGGCTGAAATTGTTTTGTTCAATACGTAGAACTATTTGCTCAATCTCTTCTTCGTTGAGCTCTTCTTTTTGTATTAGTTTTTTTAGTATTTCTCTCATAAAAATCACTATTTTTATTCCCTCAAATTTTCACTAAAATTTTCGGTTTCATTCAAATCACTTTTTTTTATTCACTTTCTGCTTTCTTCTCCCGTTTTCTATTTTTTATTTCCCTTATCACATTTTCCACAAGTTTTCTTCCAGTATCATTGTGCATTGAGAGTATTGATTCTGGGTGGAATTGTACTCCTTCTATTGGGAGGGTTTTGTGCCTTGCCGCCATTATGATTTTCCCGGTTTTCGCGCTTACAATAAAGTTTTTTGGAACCTTTGTCACTCCTAGCGAGTGGTATCTTGCAAATTTGGCGGGTGATGCAATTCCAGCGAATATTGTTTTACCATCGTGTTTTATTTCGCTTGCCTGCCCATGCATTACTTCCTGCAGTGGTCTTACCGGTTCGCCAAAGTACTCCATTATCGCCTGAAAACCCAGGCATATTCCAAATATCGGGATTCTTTTGTGAAATTTTTCTATTACTTTTAAATAATTCCCTGCTTCCTTTGGCCCGTTTGGTCCCGGTCCGAGCAGAATCAGTTCTGGTTTTTCTTTTTCTATTGTTTCAAGTGTGCAGTTGCTGTTGTACATTACAACTTCCGCCCCCGCATTTATAAAATATGCTGCAATTGTGTTTGCGAATGAATCGAAATTATCAATGAATACTATTTTCATTTTTTCACCCCGAGTACGCTCATTGCTTTTGAGATCTTGAGTTTTATTTCTTTTAGCTCTTTCTGTGGATCCGAAAGCGCGGTTATTCCGGCTCCTCCTCGGACATATGACTTGCTATTTCTTACATGTATTGAGCGTATTGTTATTCCGGTGTTGGCGCCCCCGTTAAATGACAATATTCCGCTTGCCCCGCCGTAGAACCCTCTTTTTGAGCCCTCATACTCCTCAATCATTTTCATAGCCTCAAGTTTTGGTGCCCCGCTTAGTGTTCCTGCGGGAAGGGTTACTAATAATGCATCAATTGCATCTTTATCTTTTCTAAGTATTCCCCTAACCCCTGAAACCAAGTGATAAATATTTGGGTAGTGCTCTATCGTGAACAGATCAGTAACCTCTACACTTTTTGGTTCACATAATTTGTAGAGTTCGTGCCTTGCAAGATCAACAAGCATTGTGTGCTCTCTTCTTTCTTTTTCATCATTTAGCAAAGTTCTTCGTGCTTCTGCATCCTCCAAAGGGTTTTCTGAGCGCTTAATTGTTCCAGCGATTGGTCTGATTTGAATTTCTCTCCCTTTAGATATTTCATCAATTTTAATGTGTATTTCAGGCGATGCGCCGTACAGAATTTCATTGCCCCCAAAGTTATAGAAAAATGAATATGGAGAGGGATTTATTTCCCGTAATTGTTCATATGATTCTATTGGGGGTTTTCCTAGTGCGCATGTTGTTCTTCTTGATAGTACGCATTGCATTACTCTCCCGTGGTGTATATCAGCGATTGTTCTTCTTATTTTTTCAAGGAATTTTTCTTCATTAATATCAAAATCAGTTTTATCTTTTTGTTTTTTGAATTTAAATCCTTTTACTGGTTTTTCATTCTCAAATTTTTTCCCGTTGAAGGCAAATTCAAATAGTTCCGCCTTTTTTTCCAAGTCATGCATCACATACACGCGCGTGGGGAGGAATAATTCAAAGTCATTGCAATTATCATCTTTGACTTTTTGTTCGAATTTATAAAAATTCCTCGCAAAATCATATGCAAATGCCCCATAGAGGCCCGCATATGGGTTATTGGATTCAAATTTCTGTAAAATAGTCTTTATTATGAATGAAATGTTGGGGAGTTTTAAATTTTCTTCCTCGTTAAGTTCTGGATTTTTTGTATTCTCCACATTTCCTGTTATTTTGTTCTTAGTTTGGATGAGGTTTGTCGCGTAATGAAAATCCTCCTTTACAAAGTAACCAAGTATTTCTTCTCCGCCTTTTGTAAGTGCTGTTATTGTAAATTCATTTTTTCTTCCGGCAATTTTTATTGTGGGGGTTGGAACTATGATGCTTTTTGGCTCGTAATTTTGGTTTTGTGATTTTGATTCAAGCAAAAGGCTAATGTCAGTTCCTTTGTTTGAAAGGTTTAAGTATAATTTGAATGGGTTTTCATAAGGGATTGTAGTTGTTTTTGTTTCAACAATTATTTTGGTTTTGGGGGAGTTAGTTGTCATTTTTTCTCACCGTTTCAATAAATTCCTTCGTTTTTTGATAGTCCTTTCTTCCTGGTTCTTTCTCCACGCCCGAGCACACATCAATGCAGTATGGTTTTGTAGTGGAAAGTAATTCTTTAATGTTTTCTGCACGCATCCCGCCCGCAATTATTGTTTTTCCCTTTGTGTTTGCCAGAATTTTTGGATTAAATGTTTCTCCCGTGCCCCCGTATTTACTTTTGCTGTGCTTATCATATAATCTCGCATATAAAAGAGTTTTTGGTTTTGGCAAATTATTCTTTATTCGTATGGCATTGATGGCGTTTGTCCCTAGTTTTGCGCAGAATTCCTCGGTTTCATCCCCGTGTATTTGAACATAATCAATTTTGGTTATTTTTTGTATGCGGTTTATTCCTTCTTTGCTTGAGTTCACAAAAACCCCTGCTGTTTGGGCGGTGTTTGGAAGTTCTTTAATTATTTCTCTCGCATCCTCCGGTGTAATGTATCGCGGGCTTTTTTCATAAAAATTAAATCCTAAAATATCAGCGCCAAGTACAATAGCATTATTTGCGTCCCCCATATTTGTTATTCCGCACACTTTCACTTTGCATCTTCTCACACTTGCTAATTTTTCAGCAATATTCTCCGCTTCTATTAGTGATGTTCCAATAAGTACGGCGTTTGTATTAAGCCCCAAAATATCCTCTTTCGTATAAATTCCTGATTCGCTCACAATTATTCTGTCCGCGGGAATTAATTGTTTTAGTTTTTTTGTGGCATCAAGATTTATTTTGAAATTAGTTAGGTCCCTGTTATTTATTCCTATTATTTTTGCGCTCGTGTTAAGCACTTTTTTTACTTCTTCCTCATTTTTTGTCTCCACTAGCGCATCCATCCCTAGTTCCCTAGCAATTTTGAGCATTTTTTCAATTTCCTCTTCGGAGAGGATTGAGGCGATTAGTAATATTGCATCCGCCCCAAAATACCTTGATTCATATACCTGATACTCATCAATTAAGAAATCCTTTCTAAGTATTGGTAAAAGTGTGTATTTTTTTGCTTTGTTAATATACTTCAAATCCCCCGCAAAGAATTTCTTGTCTGTGAGGATAGAGATTGCGCTTGCATACTTATCATATGCACACACAATTTCCTTTATGCTCCTTTTTTTACCGATTTTTCCGGCGGAGGGGGATTTGTATTTGATTTCCGCAATAATATTATTCCTTCCTTTGAGCGAGTTAAGAAAGCTTCTGTCACTTTTTCTTAATGAGCTTTTTATTTCTTCGAGCGAAAGCTTACTTTTGGATTTTGTAATTTCCTTTTTCTTATTTTCCACTATTTGCGCGAGTATGTCATGCACCCTTTACCGCCTCGCTCATTTCTTTACAAAAGTTGGCTATTTTTGTAACCATATTCTCTTTGCTGAGAATGTTTTCCTCAATTATTTTGCAGAATGCGCTTCCGCTTATTGCCCCATCCGCCCCAAGTGCGATGACATTTTTTGCTTGTGCGGGAGTACTTATCCCAAATCCAACATATACGGGGAGGGTCATTTCCTTTTTCACTAGTTTTATTAGTTCTGGGAGTTTTGTGTTGATGCTCTCCCTAGCCCCTGTTGTTCCAAGAAGCGAAACAAGGTAAACGTACCCCTCGGCCACTTTGTTTAACTGTTGCATTCTTTTTGGAGTGGTTGTTGGGGACACGAGGAACACTTGGTGGATTGAGTATTTTTTTGCGTGCTTTACAGCCTCCTTTGATTCTTCAAGCGGAACATCAGGGAACAGAATCGCAGTTATTTTTAGTGCGGAGCACTTTTTGTAAAAAGCATCCAGCCCATATTTGTATGCCAAATTATAGCTTAGCATTATGCTTATTGGTACTTTTGATTCTCTTCGTATTTCTTCAAGAATCTCAAAATCCTTCTTTGTTGTAATTCCATTTGCAAGCGCCCGATTGTTCGCTTTTTGTATTACCGGCCCATCAGCTATTGGGTCGCTGAATGCAAATCCGAGTTCGAGGGCGCTAGCGCCATTATCAATTAATTTTTTTATTATTCTGATTGAGGTGGCATAATTTGGGTCTCCTAGAACCACAAACGGCATAAATGTTTTTTTTCCAAATTCATTCAAGAAAACCGCCTCCCATTAGTTGTGCTACGTCCTTATCTCCTCTTCCCGAGAGGCAGATTATTACAATATCGCTTTTTTTGAATTTCTCTTTGTTTTTCATTACGTACGCTACCGCGTGCGCGGATTCGAGTGCAGGGAGTATTCCTTCTTTTCTTGATAAATATGCAAGTGCCTCGAGCGCCTCACTATCAGTAATGCTTCCATATGCGGCTCTTTTACTGTCCTTCAAGTAGCTGTGCACTGGCCCCACTCCAGGGTAATCAAGTCCCGCAGAGATACTGTGGGCTTCAAGTATCTGCCCGTCTTTTGTTTGTAGTACATATGATTTGCTTCCCTGAAATATTCCCACACTTCCCTCTCCGAGTGTTTTGCCGTGTTTTTCTTCATTTCCTCCAGCTTCTACTCCAATTAGTTTTACTTCATCCTCAATGAATGCGCTAAATATTCCTATTGAATTTGATCCGCCTCCAACACACGCAACCACCGCGGTCGGGGATTTCCCCTCTTTTTTTAATATTTGTTCCCTTGTTTCTTTCCCAATAATTTCCTGGAAATGCTGGACTATTTTTGGGTATGGGTGCGGTCCCACTACACTTCCTATTAGATAGTAGCACGTTTCAACATTTGTTAAATAATATCTTAGTGCTTCATTCACCGCATCTTTTAGTGTTTTTGAGCCGCTCGTTACCGGAACGACTTCGGCGCCGAATAATTTCATTCTGTAAACATTTAGTTTCTGCCTCTCCACATCCTTCTCGCCCATAAATACTTTCACAGGCATTCCAAGCAGCGCTCCGGTTATCGCAGTTGCAACGCCGTGCTGTCCTGCCCCAGTCTCAGCGATGATTTCTTTTTTGTTCATTCTTTTTGCGAGCAGCCCCTGTCCGAGGGTATTATTTATTTTGTGCGCTCCGCTGTGAAGCAAATCCTCTCTCTTTAAGTAAATTCTAAATCCGAGTTCGTTTGAAATATTTTTTGTAAAATATAATGGAGTTGGTCTTCCCGCGAATTCCTTTAACAAATAATTAAGTTCCTTTTTGAATTCTTCCTCGTCCTTGTATTTCTCAAATGCGTTCGCTAGTTCCTTGAGTGCAGGCACCATCATTTCAGGAACGAACATTCCGCCAAATTCTCCGAAGTATGCATCATTGACGCCGGGGTAAATCCCTTCTTTTTGTTTCTCTCATTTCTTTCTTCATTTTCTCATCTCCATCGTGCTTTTGGGCGCTTGTTATGGGGGCACAGGGAATCGAACCCTGATCAAAAGGTCTGGAGCCTTTTGTATTACCACTATACTATACCCCCGATTTTTTGGAGTTAGTTAGTGGCGCCGCCAGACTAAGAATTGTTCGTTTGAATTAAAAAAACAGCGGTAGCTTGGATAAACAATTAATTGGTGAGCAAGACTTGTCCGGAAGTTAAATGAGGTGAGCCTACAAATAGAATATTCATTGACTCCAGACAAGTCTTTCCATAACACATAAGCAGTTCTCGTCCTTTATAAAGGCTTTTTGGGTTTAGGTGTGACAATTTGTACATTAATGGGGGTTTGGACGTAAAATCAGCAGGGTTGCTTGCAGTTTAATTGACCAAAACCAAGTTTTTTTAACTATCCGCCGCTGAATTGTTTTATGAAGCAAGCTAATGAGAAAAGCCCTCAAGCTAAGGTAAATCCTGTTGCGGAAAGAGAGCCAAAGGATAAGATTCATTGGGCTGATGAGGTTGCGGCGCAGATAATTAAGGCAAAACCTAATCAGGATTCTTTTACTGTTGCCTCAGGAATTACTCCTTCAGGTGTAGTTCATATTGGAAACTTCAGGGAAATAATTACGGTTGATTTAGTTGCTAAAGCTTTACGAAAACTCGGGAAAAAAGTTAGATTCATTTATTCCTGGGATGATTATGATGTTTTTAGAAAGGTTCCTGTGAATATGCCAGAGCAGGAAATGCTGACAAAGCACTTGCGCTATCCGATAGTTGATGTCCCTGACCCTTTTAGAAAAGAAAAGAGTTACGCAAGGCACTTTGAGGTGGAAGTTGAGAAGCGCCTCCCTGATGTTGGAATTAATGTTGAGTTCATTTACCAGGCGGAGAGATACAAAAAATCTTTTTATGCTGAAGAAATAAAGTTCGCGATGATTAATAGAAAACGAATCGCAAAAATCCTTGATTTGTACAGAGAAGAGCCGCTGGAAGAGAATTGGTATCCTTCCTCAATTTTCTGCGAGAAGTGCCACTCGGATGAAACAGAAATCACTGGTTACGATGAGAAGTACATGGTTTCTTACAAATGTGTTTGCGCTCACACGGATACATTTGATATTAGAAAAAAAGGAATTATAAAATTAGTTTGGCGCGTTGATTGGCCGATGAGATGGAATTTTGAAAAAGTTGATTTTGAGCCGAGCGGAAAGGATCACTCAAGCGAAGGCGGAAGTAATACCACTGCGGCGCTAATAGTAAAAGAGCTTTGGGGAAGAGAAGCCCCAATTCACTTGATGTATGAATTTATTGCGATTAAGGGGCAGGGCGGAAAAATGTCTTCCTCAAAAGGAAATACTGTTGATTTGAATGAAATGCTTGAAGTTTATTCTCCAGAATTATTAAGATACACTTTTGCTTCAAAGAAACCATCAAAATCTTTTGAAATTAGTTTTGAGGGAATGGATGTAATAAGAGCATATTCAGAATTTCAGAAAGTTGAGCGAATGTATTTTGGAAAAGAAGCAATTGCAAAAGAAGATGTTGAATTAAACAACAGGGTTTACGAACTAAGTTGTGTTACGCTTCCAAAAGAAATGCCTGAGCAGATTGATTTTAGGCACATGGTTACTGTTGCGCAAACTTACCAGTTTGATAAGAAAAAAATTGCGGAGTTCTTTAATTCAAAAGATAAAAAATATTGCGATGCAATGGTTGATAGGGCAAAAGCGTGGATAGAGAATTATGCGGAAGAGAGTTTCAAATTTAGTGTAAATGAAGAAACGAGCGATGAAGCAAAAACGATATTATCTGATGCGCAGAGAAAAGCCATAAAACTTGTTTCCTCTCAACTCATTGGAAAGAAAGAGGATGAATTAATTGAATTATTTGGCAGAGTAACAAAAGAAATCTCGCTTGACCAAAAAACTTTCTTTACCGCGTTCTATAGGGCGCTTATCAACAAGGATTTTGGTCCAAAACTTACTCACTTCATGCTCGTAATTGGTTTGTCAAAAGTGAAAAAGATTTTGGATTCGATTGAGAAACCCGTTTTGAAGAAAGCAACTGCTTCAAATACAAAAGAACTTGATTTGAATGGATTAAAGTTTGAAATAAGTGGGGAAATTACAACAAAGTATCCTCAGTTTCGCTCAGGAGTAGTTGTTCTTAACGGGGTAAAGAATGTAAAAGAGAATAAAGAAATTACTGCGCTCCTTTGCTCCGCTGAAACTGATTTACGCGCAAGATTTATTGGAGTAGAACCAATTACAATCCCTCAGTTAAAAGCATGGAGGGAGGCTTATGCACTGTTTAATGGTGATCCTGCAAAGAACAAACCGTCAGTTGATGCTTTGGTTCGAAGAGTTTTGAATAACAATTCGCTTCCGAACATAAACGCGCTTGTTGATTTATACAATTACATTTCAATTAAACACTTGCTTCCCGCAGGCGGAGATGATTTGGATAAGGTTGAAGGGAAAGTTAGATTATGCATTGCTGATGGTACGGAAGACTTTTTTATGATTGGCGGAAAAATGAAGGAACACCCAAATAGGGGCGAAGTAATTTATCGTGATGATAAAGATGTTCTTTGCAGGCGCTGGAACTGGAGAGAAGCAGACAAAACCAAGTTCACAGAAAACACGAAGAATGCTGTTGTATACATTGAGAGCATGCTAAAAGAAGATGAATTGGAAAATGCTCTGAAAGAATTTTGTACGCTCGCGGAGAAATACTTGGGGGCGAAAGCGGAGAAGAGGGTGTTGTGAAAAACTCTTTAGCGTATTTCTTTCAGTTAATTAACTAATTCTGTCTTTTCTTTATACAAAGTCTAAAACTTATTCTTTTTAGTAAGTCAATTGTCGAAACAAGCCTTGTCATTTTTATACTTGAATTTTTGGCATTGTTTATGGTTTTTGAAACTTCATGGGAAGAAGGGCTTGATGGCGCTAGTGAGAACAAGATTTTCACAAGGCTGATTATTGATGATTCGGGGAGGCAAATATTGAGATTCTCTGTTGTTTATTTAAGCATAGTTTATGGAAGGTTGGCTGAAGTGCTGCGTTATGATTTTAGCGAGAAAGAATCGTTGCATGTTCACAAATTCTATTTACATAAACCTTGCGATAAATTATATTTATCTGATGCAACCGGGTTTGAGTTCATTGAGCACTGTGTGCAGTCAATCCGCGCTAATTGGAGGAAATATTTGCTTTCATTTGGCGGGTAGAAAATAATATATATAACCTGTGTAGTTATACTTTATGTGGTTGTTATGAAAAAACTTATTATAAAAGTTGGTGGAGATATGCTGGAGGATATGCGAAAGGTATTCAAAGACCCTTCCAAGGCACAGCCTAATACTCATACAATTTATGTTAAATCTCCAAGCGAAGTAAACCAATTACTCTCCCCTCAAAGGATTCACTTATTGAAACAATTAATGGAATATGAGCCGACTATTTGCGGGCTTGCCCTAGAAACTAATCGCAAGCAGGAAGCAATCAGCAGGGATGTTTTATTCCTAGAGACAAATGGGCTAGTGAAAAAACGAAAAGAAGGAAGAGAAGTATTTGTTGAACCGCAAATAGATACGATAGAGATACGGTTCAAGTGATTACTTGTCAAAAGGTGTTGTTTTCATTAGTCTTTGAATTCAGCTTTTTTCCCAAAATAAGGAAGTAGTCTTTCCCAGTACTGTTTTACAAGAGTTTTTATTTTTGTATTAACTAGCGTATCTCCAAAATCAAAAATAACGCATTTAATCATAGTAAAATCATTGAATAAGTGTATTTTATTTATGCTGTTTTCTTAAAGATGCTATTTTGGTTACCTGGTCTTTATCTTCTCCATTAGTTCCTCTTTCTCCATGGCTTTTACTAGCCACCCTTTTGTTGTTATGGTTCCGGTTGTTTCGAGTTCTTTTATTATTTTGTCGAGTTTTTTTTCGCAATAGTTCGCGAAGCAGAGGAGTTCTTCTTTTGTGTAGTGTTTGTTTTCGTGTAGGAGTTTAAGGAGGAGTCTTTCGTGGAGGGGGGAGTAGTTTGGGTGCTGTTCAGCCTTTTTTAGGTAAGCATTCTCAAGTACGGTTAAGGTCATTAGGGGTCACTTGTGATAATTGTTTCGGGTTCTGTTGGGAATTTCTTAAAGTGGAGTTGTTTTGTTCTGGGGGAGTGTTTTACGAAGAGAAAGTACTTATCAGCCATTTCGTTAATGATGTGCGTAATTTCGTTCTCATTAGAATAATCAAGTATTCGCTCTTCCATGCTAACTATTGCTGTTTGGGTGATTAATATGGTTAAAGTAGAAAAAGAATCAACCTGTTGGTTGATTTAATTGTTCTTGGCGTGCGGGCGTTTCCTGCTGTGTTGCGTAATTGTTTGTGTTTTTGGTTAATTGGTTCTTTTTGGGCTAATTGTTACAATAATTGGTTTTGGAGTTGTAGTTTGTATATTTGTTCGTGTTGCATGTTGTGGTATTTAGTTGATTGGGTGTGTTGTCCGAATCTGCGTTTAATGGTTGAGAACATGGTTTCTATTGCCCATCGTGTGCCGTAGGCTTGTTGTTGTTGCCATTTTTTCTTAT